>JAAFHK010000489.1 GCA_013297565.1 Cytophagales bacterium | reverse complement strand
ATTTTTCGCTTGTTTAGCCAAGCTCCGCCGTTTTTGATGGCATGGAAACACTCTTTGTTATTGGGGTCATAAACCACTCCCAGCAAAATTTCTTGTTCGTACATCAGGGCTATCGAGATCGAGAAAACAGGAATCCCATGCACAAAATTGGTTGTCCCATCAAGCGGATCGACAAGCCAATTATACCCATGTTCGTTTCGTTCGCCTGTTCCTTCTTCTGCTATAAAACCCGCTTCGGGCAGAAAAATTGCCAATTTTTCGGCAATACGCAGTTCCGCTTCCTTATCTACATACGAAACCAAATTATTTTTCGCTTTTTGCTCGATATGCGACCTGTCGAAGCGTTCCAATTCGGTCATAATAAAAGCACCAACCTCTTCGCAAAGGCTAATGACTTCAGCTTTTAGATTTTGTAAATTCACAATGCGGTTTGTTTGTTATCAAAAAATGATCAGACCCAAAAGCATATTTTTGCAGGTCTGTTTTAAAACCTCGAAATTAGAATTATTTTCGATCCTTTCCAAAAATACTTTTCATTCTACGTTTTTTTATGCCACATAATACGCCTTGGCTTTTGGGCGAAGGTTATAAAAGGAACTCATGACCTCGCCATAAGCGCCTGCTGACCGAATTGCCAAAAAATCTCCTCTTTGGGTAATTGGCAAAACCCGATTTTTGCCAAAACTATCCGAAGACTCGCAAACGGGACCGACTATATCATAAACAGCCGTTTCTGTGCTTGGCGAACTCAAATTTTCGATATGATGATGGGCTTGATAAAGCGCGGGGCGGATCAGTTCGGTTATGCCCGCATCAACAATTACGAAGGTTTTGCTACTGCCTTGTTTCATATACAAAACTCGTGTGATCAGGCTTCCGCACTGTCCAACTATAGCCCTGCCGATCTCAAAATGAATTTGCTGACCTCTGCGGCGCGTAATGTGCTGATCGAACAGGCTGAAATAGGATTCGAAAGGCGCAACAGGTTCAGAATCAGGATTTTGGTAATTGATCCCAAGCCCGCCTCCCAGATTCAGGTGTTCGATAAATAGCCCATGCGTGTCAAAAATCTCCTGAATCGTATTGACTTTTTGTGCCAAACTTTTGAAATTTTCCAAATTGGTAATTTGCGAACCAATATGAAAATGAATGCCAATAAAATGCAAATTCGAACTCTTTTTGATCAATTCTAAAACTCCTTCTAAATCTTCCAAGTTGATCCCAAATTTGTTCTCATTTAAGCCAGTAGTGATGTATTTGTGGGTTTCAGCTTCTACGTTGGGGTTCAGCCGCAAAGCTACCCTTGCTTTCTTGCCTTTCTTTTGTGCAATTTCGTTGATCACTTCCAACTCCTGCGGCGATTCGCAGTTGAACCCAAAAATATCGGCATCGATAGCCATGTCGATTTCTTGATCGGATTTGCCCACGCCTGCAAAAACCACATGATCAGGAGCAAAACCCATGTCGAGGGCTTTTTGGACTTCGCCACCGCTTACACAGTCCGCACCCAAACCGTATTCTTTGACAATTTCCAAAATTTCAGTATTCGTATTGGCTTTGAGAGCATAATGCACCGTAAAATCGTATTTTTTGGCATATTTCTGCACTTCGGCAAGGCTTCTACGCAAAAGGGCGGTGTCATAATAATAGAAAGGAGTCGGAATATTAGCAAATTGGGCAGCAAAATTTGGAGGAAACATTTTGTATCTTTAAAATTTAATAAATCAAATATTTTGTATAATAAAATAGTGTTAAGGTTTCGAGGACAAACTTATACAAAATATTCGAATGTTTTTTGAGTAGTTTCAGATTTTTCAACCTTCTTTTTTAGGCATAAATATTTGCATTTTCCTCATATTCTTCACGAACATCTAAACCCCAAACGTCCCAATTTTTGGGCTGATGTCTTGCAAAAAGTTCGATTCGGTCTTGAGTAGGAAACATTTTTTCAATGGCTTTAAGCACTTCAATAGGTTTTTCACTGTGTTCGCCTCTTGGCACACGAACAAGTTGCTTAATATTTCTTTGTCCTCTGGGCTGTGGTATGCGTCCCCTTTTAAAAACCAAACACAATTCGCAGTACGACAAAGTATATTGTCCAGGATTATGGTTCATTTTATCCCAAACAAAAGCCACCGTTTTATATTCGAAACCCCAAGCCTTGCCCAGTTCGATCCCTTGTGCCAAATGCGGATTAGTTACCCACATAAACAGCAAACAATCGTCTTTGGCGATCTCATAAATAGGTATTTTCATCATGTCTTTGGTCTTTAAAGTGGGGTACTTAAAGTTTGCGGCACTAATAAAAATACTACTTTTCCAATTTATATTTACATCTTTCCTGCCACTTTTATCGAACTGCATTTTGCCACCATAATCCCAAGGCGGATCGGCATAGATAATATCATATTTTTTTTCGGGCAGATCAGGGTAAAGACTTGGCAAATCGTTCCTTACCGTTCTTCGTTTTTGTTCCGCATCATAAATTCTGTAACCCGATACAACCCGGTCTTGACGGTTATTGATAGCAATATTGCCAAATAAATCCATATTTTGTAATTTAAAACTTGCTAAAACTATTTCTAAGACAAACGTAATACAAAATAGGCTGATTTTTTCTTAGAAATTATTAAATTTTTTTAATTTTGCACAATAGATTAATAGTTTCACACATGAACCCATGGCGAATCGTTTGGACATTACCTCTCAAGGTTACGGAAAAATAGAACGTGATGAAACTGATGTACCTTATTCGAGGTTAGAGCTAATTTCTTAAGCTTTAGGTGCGTCCTTGCAAGACCTGATCGCTTACGGTGAAAAAAGTATTAGCCACAATACCAATTCATTGATCGGCAACAATTCGACCTATCAAATATATTCCGATCAAATGCTTGCCCAAGAAAATCAATTTCGGAAAGAAAAGATTAGCCTTTTGGAAGAAAAAATCAGGGATTTGGAAGATAAAATAGAACTCATGAAAAAACGGTAATTATAAATTATACTGAAAACTGTTACAAATTACACATTCTGCAAAAAAAACTTCAGTCGGACGTAGTCCGACCTTGAAATTTCGCAACCTTTTTAAGGTCGGATTACGTCCGACTTAAGTTGATTTCGTGAGG
>JAAFHK010000488.1 GCA_013297565.1 Cytophagales bacterium | reverse complement strand
TTCTATAGCCTTTTTTAGCAAAAAATCTTTGATCTCTGTTTCTTGTTCTATAGAAGACATTTTGCACTGCGCCGCCAACAGCACGTCATATTCGCTTACCGCATGAATAAATTTTTTGCGTGCTTCATGATCGTACATACCCGATTTGAGGATAATCGAGTGAAAATAACGAGGATTATGTACTATTTCGGCGAGTTTCATACGGTTAAAGTTCGATTTCTGTGTCTATCCCAAAGTAATATTCCAAAAATAATTGGTGTTTGAAGGCATAACGATATTCTTCGGACATATCCAAAATTTGCAAATCACGCATTTTTTGCAAAAATGCTTCTTCGTTAAGTGCAAAATTTTCTATTTGTGCTTTCTCTCGCAGATATTTGGCAACTTTCGAATATGGAACACGCGCATTTCCGTTATAATCCTGAAAATATTGTTTTGCCAAATGTGCCAATAAAATATTTGTTTGCAGTTGATTGAAAAGCACGTTCTTCTTTTGTTCCAACAAAAAAATACCTTCCAAAAAAGCCCCAATAATTAAAGCTTCATTTTTTGGAACTTGCCCCGTTCGCTCCACTACCCGAATCAGCATAAATAGAAACAAAGGAACAGCTAAGAAATGTTCCAAATTAGGCAATAAAATGGCTTTTTCAACAATAATCGTTTGTATTTCGAGTGTGGCGTTCCTATCCAAAAACTCTTGTTGTTGCGCTTTGTTCATCGGCACTAAATTAAAAACAGGCATTTGAACAAAGGGGCGTAGTAAATAATCTTGTGGGCGACTCGAAATTAGATAAACACAATTTGGATATTTCTTATAAAAACTTTGGATATGTTCGGCTATCTGATAACTTTTATCCTTTATAGTTTCGTTCAAACCGTCCAAAAATATGCTAAACATACCCTCAGAAAGCATTTTTTCAACAGTTTTGGTTATATCTGTTTCTTTAGAATCGAGATAATGTTCTATTTCTTCTTTGATCAAATCAAAGATTGAATTATCTACGTATCGCAATTCCAAATAGATTGGAATACGATTTTCAGCACTGTATTTTAGATTAGTGTCGAAAAGTTTTTGAGCATCTTTTTGGGTAAGATATTGCATCGAAGTAGATTTCCCCATACCAGGTTCGCCCAAAATCATCATTTTTTTTTCGTTTTGGCTGATGACATCTCGCAATTCTTCGACAGTTCCTTCACGGATACTCGATGAGGTAGTAATTTCTCTTGCCAAAAGCGTAACCTGCTTATTTACTCGAATATGCACAAAAAAATCTTGCCATTGTTTAAATTTTTCTATTACTTTGTTCAAATAGAAAGATAAATTTTCGGCAGGAAAAAGATCAAGAAAGGCTTTATTTTCTGCTAAACAAGTTTCCTCAAGCAATTTCGCAAACACTTCTAATTTCCCATTAAAAGTATTATCAAGTTGTGCTATTCCATGAATAAACTTGTTTTTAAGATCGTTATACTGAAAAATTAGCATTTTCGGCATTTCTACCTTATCCATTTCCTCAAAATAGTCTGCATAATTGGCTTTTCCGAGGGCTTCGAGGGCGTTTTTTAGGTGCTGTTCCATAGGGTTTTACTATTCAGTTTCTTCAAATGTATTTTATTTTTCTATAAAAATCAAACCCGAAACCCGATCACCAAAATATCATCGACTTGTTTGTAATTGGCTTGCCAATTTTTCAAGTTTTCCTCTAATTGCTTTCGCTGTTCTTGCAGAGGCATTTGGTGGATTTGGTACAAGAGTTCTTTGAAGCGCTTGGACATATATTTGCGATTATCTCCCCCAAACTGGTCTTGATAACCATCAGAATACAAGTAAAACATGGTATTTTGGCAAGAAACGTGGTAGTTTTCAAATTTGATCGCTTCAGGATTTTGCGAACCTCCCACGCCAAACATATTGCCTTTCAAATAATACATTTTTTCATCTTGACAATAAATAATGGGCAGTCCTGCTCCCGCAAAAGTCAGCGTTTGGGCATCATGATCCACGACCGCAATCGCCATTTCCATACCATCGCGGCTGTTATTTTGCGTCTGTTTCAAAGAATTTCGAATCCCTTTGTGCAAATATTCGAGAATGGTCGTAGGGTCGGTACATTCCTGAATCCGTATGATTTCGTTCAGTAAGTCATTGCCAATCAAGGACATAAACGCACCAGGTACGCCATGACCTGTGCAGTCTGCCGCTACGATCATGGTTTTGTTTTTGACTTTCCCAATCCAATAAAAATCACCCGACACAATATCCCTTGGCTTTAAAAAGACAAAAGCATTGGGTAGGATTTTCAAAATATCATTTTCGGAAAGGAGCATGGCATCTTGGATACTTTTGGCGTATTGGATACTGGATCGAATATCTCGGTTTTGGGCTTCCAAAGCCTCTTTTTGTTGCAGAACTTCAATCGTTCGGGCTTTAACCAATTCTTCCAAAATCTGTTTTTGGGCTTTGATTTGGCTGATGCGCAAACGATAAAAACCAAAGACTGAACCACTTACACTCAAAACACAAAGCGTAATAAACCAGGCGCTTGCCCAAAAAGGTGGTTTGATCGTAATTTCTAACCTGCGAACCTGTTTGCTCCACACTCCGTCTGTATTTGTGCCTCGAACCTCGAAAATATATGTACCTTCTGGTAGATTCGTAAAACTCGCAAAAGGTCGTTTTTCGTCCGTTTCTATCCATTCTTCTTGGTAATTTTGAAGACGATATTGGTAGCGTTTTTTGCCACTTATGCCGTAGTGTAGCGCCGCAAATTCGATAGTAAAATTATTTTCTTCATACGAAAGCGTCATGGCATTTGTATAAGAAATATGCTGTTTTAGCGGACTTTCCTTGCCGTAAGTATGCACTGATTTGTTTCGAATTTTGAAATCACTTAGCTCGATAGGTGCTTGATAATCATTATCTTTGATGCTGTCGGGGTAGAAAAATGTAAGCCCTGAAATGCCCCCAAAAAACAATTCGCCAGAGGCACTGCGGAAAAAAGCATTTAGGTTAAATTCATTGCTTTGCAAACCGTCATTGACTTCATAATTGCGGAAAAGTTTGCTTCTCGGGTCAAATTTGGCAAGTCCATTGTTGGTACTAATCCATAAATTGCCCTGATTGTCGGGCAAAATTCCATA
>JAAFHK010000487.1 GCA_013297565.1 Cytophagales bacterium | reverse complement strand
TAAGAAATAGACCCGAAAACAAAGAAAAGAAGAATAAGCTTTTTCATCTTAAAGAAAAATTATGGTAAGAAAATGATAACTATTTGGCTAATGACGTATCATAACAGTTTTAGTACAAAAAGATTTACCTTACTTTGAATACGTAAAACAAACAAAAATAAAGTAAAAAAAGGTTGTTTTTTTTCTAAAAAACTTTATCTTTTTCCTAAAATGTAGATCAAGTACGATTTTTTTGAGAAAAAAATATACAAACAGCTTTTTTTTGTAAATTTGTCAAAAAAAGAATATGCAAACTTCAACTGTAAAAGCATTTTTTACATTCTTAAAATACCCTTTAAGTAATTATTTTAAACAATTATTTATTTTTATTTTTTTTACTATTCCTTTTCTTTCTTTTGCTCAAAATCTGGAAAAAGAATTTTACTCATCGGGCAGTTTGCGAGCCGAAGGAATGAAGCAAAATAGCCAAAGAATGGGAAAATGGACTTATTTTTTTCCAAGTGGTAAAATGAGTGCAGTCGAATATTATAAAGACGATCTTTTGCATGGACTTTGTGAATATTTTGATCCTAAAGGTTTTTTGGAACGAAAAGAAAACTGGGAAATGGGTTTGCAGGAAGATTCTACGGTTTTTTATTTTCCAAATGGACAAATCCAAAAAAAAGGAGTTTTCCGAAATGGGCTTTATGAAGGAATTTGGTGGCATTATAATCCAAATGGTACAGCGAAACAAAAAGGAAATTATAAAGAAGGTTTGCCCGATGGCGAATGGGAAATATTTAGTGAAACAGGCGTATTAATCCAAAAAGGAAATTATTTGGAAGGAAAAGAAAATGGTTTTTGGCAATTTTTTGATGAAAAAGGCAATTTGGAATATGAAGGAAATTATGAAAAGGGAGAAAAAAAGGGAGATTGGTTTTGGTATAAAAAAGGCAAAAAGAAAAAAATGTAAATATTTGATAATCAAACACTTAAACCTATAAGGTTTCGAAGACCTTATAGGTTTAAGTGTTTTATCTTCTTACCAAAGCCACTTTTAGTTTTTCCAAACGGGCTTTTAATAATTCATCTGTTTCGATCTGTCGACGAATAAGATGGTATTTTTGGGCGTGGGTGTTGCCAAAGTTTTTTTGAATGGCTTGAGCAATTTTTTCTTTCAACTCGGCTTTCATCTGTTCGACTGCTTCGTGTAATCCCGCAAACTGTTGTTTTTCGGATTTTTTAGCTAAATCAGGATTTTCCAAAAGTTCAGCGTAACGTTTGCTTGGAATTTCGTAACGGACGAAAAGTTGGGTTAGGTGTTGCTGAAAGACTTGTTGGTAGTTCTCGACCGAATCGATTACCACAATAAATTTTTCCAAATCAGAATCCGCCAATGTGTCAGTTTGTATGTATATAATCGCTTCAAAATCAGTCGCATACACTACGTTTCCGATCCCAAAACTCATCAGAAAAATTAAGAAAATAGGAAATTGTTTTTTCATAAAAATATTGGTTTGGGTTATAAACTTTGCAAGTTAGTTGTTCGCCCCTTAAAAATCAAATATAGTACCAAACTATCTTATTTGTAATTATTCTAAATTACACGAAAATTGACAAAGATCATTTATTGCTTGCTAATTGCGTATTATTTTTGGGTTCAGAAATTAGAAATAATTGTGGCACAGACTGAAGTCTATGCTACATAATAATAAAATACAACAAAAATATAAATATGGAAATGAATTTTCGGGCTTTGAGTTTGTCGTATCGGATAGCTCCTATCGAAATTAGAGAAAATATTGCCCTTGAGGAAACCCAAATTCGCCGTTTGCTGATCCGTCTGCAAGAACAAATTGGACTTACTGAAGCCTTGATTCTGTCGACTTGTAACCGAACCGAAGTGTATTATACGGCAGAAATGGATTGGACAGAAACGATTATTAAACTGATCGGAATAGAAAGAGGAATTAGCGAAATCAAATCGTATCTGCCTTATTTTCAGTTTTTTACAGAACATAAAGCAGTCGAGCATTTGTTCGAGGTGGCGGTCGGTTTGGACTCGCAGGTCATAGGTGATTTGCAGATTTTGAACCAAGTCAAACGCGCTTATCAATGTTCGGCAGATGCCAATATGGCGGGTGCTTTTCTGCACAGACTTCTGCACACGATTTTTTTTACGAATAAAAAAATTGTTCAACAAACGGCTTTTCGGGACGGGGCGGCTTCTGTTTCCTACGCTACGGTCGAGATGGTCGAGAGGGTTTTGGAAAAGGTACAAGAACCCAAAATTTTGATTATTGGTTTGGGAGAAATAGGCGAAGATGTAGCCAGAAATTTGAAAAATACGAATTTGTCCGAAGTATATTTGTGTAATAGAACGTTTGAAAAAGCGGAAAAATTGGCTTTGGAATTGGGTTTTCAGGCAATTTCATTCGAAAAAATAGCGGAGTATATTCAGCTATCGGACGTGATCGTTTCGGCAGTTTCGAGCCAAAAGCCTTTGATCAGAATGGAGGATTTGACCAAAATTGATTTTTTGCGTTTCAAGCATTTTTTTGATTTAGGAATGCCTCGAAGCATTGCCGAAAATGTTGAGGATATACATGGAGCTTTGCTCTACCACATCGATATGATTCAAAACCGAGCCAATGAAGCCCTCCAACGCCGTTTGGATTCGGTTTCTCAAGTGCGTCTGATGGTTGAGGAAGCTATGGAAGAATTTGGGAATTGGACTCAAGAAATGATGGTTTCGCCTACGATCCAAAAAATAAAAAATGCTTTGGAACAAATCAGACAGGAAGAACTAAGCCGTTATACCAAACAACTCGACAGTGCGGAATATGAAAAAATAGATAAAATTACGAAGTCGATTATGCAAAAAATTATCAAATTGCCTGTTTTGGAACTGAAAGCGGCTTGCAAACGTGGAGAAGCGGATACTTTGGTTGATGTTTTGAGCAGTTTGTTCGATTTGGAAAAGCATGGTGTGCGAGCAGGTGGATACAAATAGCTTTTTTCTCCACAAAGAACTTTCTATATTGGATTTTTGTTACAAAAAAAGCAGTTGGTAAAACCAACTGCCTTTCACACTCAAACAAACAATTAATTAAAAACCAAAACCGAAAAATGCTTTTTCACCATCAGGATCGATACCTTCT
>JAAFHK010000486.1 GCA_013297565.1 Cytophagales bacterium | reverse complement strand
AAAATCGTTTTTGCGCCTTTTTTCATGCTTATCGGCTCGCCAATTTTGTTTTCACCCAGAATAGCGGGAGTTTGGAAACGCCTTTTTGCGCTATTTTTGATCACCCCGCATTCATTGGTAGCTTTAAGGTAATATTCGTATTTGGTATTTACGTCCAGCAAAACGGTCGTATCAACCAACACTCCTGTTTCGCCTTTGCCAATTTTGCTTATGCCGTAAGTTTGATAACTGTCATCGTTGAGTTCCTTGCCGTCTTTGCCAAACTTGATTTTGCGAACCATAAAAGCCGCACTCGTTTTGGCTTCCCCTGCCACAAAACTACCTCTAAATTGCACTTCTATTTTTATCAAAGTATCGCCTTCTATGCGTTTGCCCTTCGGATCGCATACTTTCAAGGCTTGTTCCGAGAAAGCACTGACAAATTCGATATCGGGACAAACTTCGAAGAAAGCTGAACCATTTGCTCCTACGAACTGGGCAAAAAGCGAACCTGCGTAGGTTTGATCTACAGTTTGAACGCCCCAACGATAACGTCCGAAAGGTAAGTTTTTCAAGATTAATTGGGTTTGGTGTCCTGCATTACCTGTTCGTACCTCAAAACGCCTACCTGTACTCAAGTCCGAAAGTGGACTCAAGATAATTTCGTTCTTGTCGTTTATCAAATACACATTGTAGGTCAAACCCCTGCCTTTTACGCCTTGTGCGTCCGAACTTGCCTCCCACGAAAGGCTTATGGTTTGGATTCGCCTACCCTCTACCCTTGCCGAAAGATTGCTTGGCATTCGGGGAGTCAAGTTTGGTTTTTGGTTTTCATTTTTCAAGAAAATCGTAAAAGGATCGTCCTGAACGGTTTCGCCTGTTTGGGCAATATCGAGGTCGGTATCATTATCAAAATCCACGAATTTCATGCCGCCACCGTTCAAAGGAGTGAGATTGCCCAATTTTGCAAATTTATTTCCACCCAAATTATAGTACAAAGCGGCTGATGGATTTCCCGCTTGGTTTTCGCCCGATAGCATCAAATCCAAGAGTCCGTCATTGTTAGAATCGCCCCAAGCCAAAGCGCCTTTGTCCAGACCTTCCAGCGAAGTCAAAAACGCCAAACCTTGTCCTGTATTTTGGTATATTTCGGTGTGTTTTTGTGTTCCTGAAGTACCCATTACTGCCAAATCCGCCCTTCCGTCATTGTTAAAATCTGCCCATACCATATCACCCTGGTACAAGGCTTTGACAGCACCCGAAGAAACCGTTACAAAGCCTCCGTTCCCTGTATTTTGGAAAATAAACAAAGAAGGAACAGCATTAGGAGCAGTCGAATTAAGCCCTACCAAACTGAAATCTTGCAGACCATCGCCATTATAATCCACAGCCCGAACCGTGCCTTTGTAGCGTTGTGGCAAACCTGTGATAAACATTTCCTCGAACTCTCCGCCTTTTTTGCCCAAAAATACTTTAGTTAAAGGCAAATTATTCGTTCCCAAACCACTCATCACCAAATCGGAAATACCGTCTTGGTTAAAATCCGCCACATCAACCGAACTTTCGTAAAGTGCAGGCATTTTTGCACTTAGGAAAGGCTCGAAAGCATTTTTGGAAGTATTGAATAGGAAAAACTGGCTACGAATTTCCCTTGTTCCTCGCCCTGTAAGCAAGATGTCGGGTACGTTGTCTTGATTCAAATCCAAATGGGTAAGGTGGTTTCGGGTATAAGGCGAAATCACGCCGTCTCTATTTTCGTCTTTGAGGCGGAACTCATTGAGTAGATTATCTACCCAGATCGTTTTTTGTAGATTTTGGGCATCTGAACCCGTCAAAACAACATCAAAACGACCATTTTGGTTAAAATCTGCTACGATCAAATTACCATTTTTGAGAGCAGGTATCTGTGGAATACCAAATGGCTCAAAAGGAAAGCGTACATATATTTTGAGGGTAAAGAGATAGCTTTCTCCGTTCTGATCAGTGGCTTTGACTATGATTTCGTGGGTATTTTTTTCACGATAATCCACAGTTCTTTTCAGCATCACTCGATCAGCCTCTAATCGGAAAACGGCTGTATCAATATTTGGCATGAGCTCGAAAGTATAGATATCACCAATGTCGGGGTCTTGGACTTTCAAAACACCTACCAATATACCCACAGGATCGGACTGGGACACCAGATTATTGCTTAGGATCATACCCGTTGGCGGGCGATTCACCAGCGAAGTAAAGCCCAGCATAAATTCGGTACGGCTTGTGGCGGTGGTGAAAATCTTGCCTGTTGGGGCAAGGAAATTGGCACTTGTCCAAGCCATATCCGCATTGTCCCGCCGCAGGGCTAAACGCGTATAGGTTTCATTAGCCGCATTTACGTTCGTATTATTGCTATAATCGTAATTTAGGCGCACGCTTGGGGCTGTGCCGCCTGCCACGAAGACTCCAAAATAACGGCTTGTTTCCAGAAGAGCATAACTGCTCGGTGGATTCACATTGTTAGGGGCTTCCAAAACCTTGTACAAATGTACTCCGTTAGGCAAACCTGTAAAATTATCCGCACGCAACTCGTCCCCATCTACCAAAGTAAGACTGGTATTCACATAAGTATTTACCGCTATATCCCCCAAAGCCGCACCCGAAGTAATGAAACTGGGGTTATTAACCAAACTCGCATCTCGTCCGCTTGGTCTGCCTTTGTTTTCGGTAATCGTGCCTAAGCCCTCATCAAATTTGTAGTAAGCTACCAAATTATTTTCCGATCCGTTCAATTTCAGGGCTAACTGATCCCGAATTTCGGTATCCGTTTTTGCTTTGTTCCAAACCCGAACTTCGTCTATTTGCCCATTGAAAGGATTTGGAACGGCATTCGCCTCGCCAATGCGCAGAGGAGTGGGCGAAGAAGTCGTAATATTGATAGCAGGAGCATTCAAGGTATTTTGCAAAATACCATTCACATACACTCGCAAATTTGTCCCATCATAAGTCCCTGCCAAGTGATGCCAATTTCCAACCGAAATAATACCCGCAGGCGAACTGGCTTCAATGACCGCAAAATTAAGCCCATTGCCAACTCTGAATTTGACCGAACCGTCTGTACCCAAATACATTTGATAGCCTTTTCGAGAACCTGCGGTATCGTTCTTGTCTATAACCGACCCACCCAA
>JAAFHK010000484.1 GCA_013297565.1 Cytophagales bacterium | reverse complement strand
GTGAGGGGCGGACAGTCATCGAAACCAATTATGACGAAATTGGGAATTTTAGCGAAAATAAATTGCGGGTGCGGATAGGCAATCTGTGGGGTTTTTTGGACAAAACGGGCGAATGGGTGATCAGACCGCAGTTCTTGAAAGCTCTGGATTTTAAAGAAAACAGGGCGGCGGTGTCAATTATTCCGCACAAATTGGGCTTAAACAAACGTTGGGGTTTTATAGATGAAACAGGCGAATGGAAAATTAGCCCTGAATACCTTTCGGCGGGGAATTTTGCAGCGGGGAAGGCTTGGGTTCGCAAGGGCTTCAGAGTTGGCTTTGTCAATCCTGAAGGAGAATATTTGATCCAAGCCGATTTTCATGGGGCTACGGATTTCGAGCGCGGTCATTCGGTTGCCAAATGGGAGGCGCGCTATGGGCTAATTAATGAAAGTGGAAAATGGTTGATCAAACCAAAATATTTGCAAATAGGTGATTTTGAGGCAAGTACAGGTTTGGCGAATGCCAAAAAGAGAAATTCGAAAATGGGGCTGATCGACAGTTTGGGGAACAAAAAAAGCAAATTTTCTTATGCCTTGATCAGTGCCGAAAGTGAGGGTTTGCGGCTTGTCAAACTGAACCGTAGAAGCCCCTCCAGACGCAAATATGGGTTTATAGACAGCACAGGTAAGGAAATTATCAAGCCTATTTACTCCAAAGCCGCCGCTTTTAGCGAAGGTTTGGCGCGAGTCAAACTCAAACACGGCGGAAAATGGGGCTATATCGACCATTCGGGTAATTTCGTCATCGAGCCAAGTTTCGAACACGCCTACGATTTTTATAACGGCTTGGCTGTAGTTTCCAAAACCTTCAGAGGTGAAAAAAAATTGATAAACAAAGCAGGAAACGAAGTGCTGAAAAGTGCCAATTTTGTATTCAGAGATGGGTTTTCGGAAGGAAAAGCGATGGTTTATCAAGGTGGCGATCAGGCAGGTTTTAATTATGTAGATACTTTAGGGAATTTGCTTTGCTCGCAAAGCTACGAACAAGTTAGCCGCTTCCGCCATGGGCGGGCATTTGTCCGAAAAGACAATAAATGGGCAATGATTAACGAAAAAGGGGCTTTATTGACCAGTTTTCGCTTCGATGGCGTAAAAAACGTAGAAAACGATTTGGCAAAAGTTTCGGTAGCTACGCTGTATGGAATTGCTGATCTGAATGGAGCATTTATTTTGCCTGTCGAATACGAAAAAATCCATTTAGTTGCCCAGAATTTGTTTGGGATCGAAAAAGGCGACCGAATAGGGTATTTGAGTGCTAAAGGAGATTGGGTTTGGCAATTAGCGAAGTAAAATCGCATTAAATTTTGCCATTTTTTTATACTATCTTTGCCAAAAGCTAAAAATCATCATACAATTTTGGAAATCAAAAATATGCTTAAAATTACTTGCTTTATGTTTGTATTTTTTACGTTCATTATTTTTTCAAACTCTGCCATTTTTGCTCAATGTACTGACTGCGAGCAGATTAGTGAAAAAATGGACGAATGTTTCACTCACGCAAGTTTTAAGGGGTATTGCGCCCATTTCAAGGCGGGCTCTACCTATTTTTATTTCCAAAATAGCAAAAAGAAAATAAATAAGTTCGCACTTGCGGGGCATCAAGAAATCGAGTATTTCGTTAGATTGGCTGAAAACAACAAAATGAAGCCTAAAGATTTGCTTTTTGTGCAAGAAGCCTTAAAGTTTTGGGACAAGAAACAGCCTCAAATGGAGGAGTTTAAGGTTCAAAATTCGGGCTTGGTTTGGCAAATTCGCAAAGAAGGAAAAGGCGAAATACCACAAGCAGGCGAAAAATTGAAACTTCGTTATAGGTTAATGAACAGCGAAAGGGTATTGTTCGATCAGCAAATTGACAGCCCTTTTGAGGTGGTTTTGGGGCAAACGACTTTGATACAAGGAATTACGGAAGCCTTGAGCTTGGCTCGGAAAGGCTCAAGTCTTTGGCTTAAAATCCCTCCCCATTTGGCTTTTGGCGAAAAAACGTATGGCAATGTTCCGCCTAATAGCACACTACTTTGTGAGTTAGAAATTTTGGAATAAAATACTAATTTTGCATTTTACAAAAATGTTTCGAATATGGCACGCAATTCACGCAGGGAAACTATAGACAAACGGCGACTCAAACAACGCAGCGAGGGCATTATTTCATGGTCAATACTGGGTGCTTTGGTTCTCATGTTAGCCATTTATTGGTACATGGACGATGATTATTATCAGTTTTTAGACCGCCACAAGATCGATGAACTGATCGAGCTGCGGGTGTATGATAGTGTCTTGAGTATTTTGGATACAGCCATGAAAAAGCCTGAATATCAGGCGATTAAAGATGATTTGAACAAAAAACGCCAAGCCGTTGCCGAACGGATCAAAATCGAAAAACCAAGTTTTACTTTTGGCGTTTTCAGAAATAATATAGATAGCTTAAGGGCAGGTCTTTGGTTTGATTCTGCCATTGTCTTGTCCGATATTGCCCTAAAAGATAGCAATTATTCCCAGATCGAAAAAGACGAACTCAAGGAACTGCTTATTCGGCTCAATGACGATAAGAACAAACTCGACAGAGGCGATAAGGTTAGTATTCCTACGATTTATAAGGTCAAAATGGGCGAAACGGTCAATGGCATTGCCTACAGACACAATATGACCCCTATGGAGGTTATGGCCATGAACAAATTGAATGACAATAAAATCAAAGAGGGGCAGTTACTGAAAGTGAATGTACAGATTGTTTTTGCCGAACACATCGTAAAAACAGGTGAAAATCTTACCAATATAGCCAATAAATACAAAACTACGATTGAAAAAATACGCAAACTCAATAAAATGAGCAATGATGTAGTCAATCTGGGTCAAAAAATAAAGATCGGTTATACAAAAACAAGCATTGCTAATACCAAACCCGCAGAACCTAATTAGGCACAAGCATGAAAAAAATACTCCTCTACGGAATAATGATTTTTATAAGTTTTTCGATCTTTTCTTGTGGTATTTTTGGAGGAAAAAAAAACAAGGAAGGGCAAGGTATGGAGCGCGAAAAAAAGAAAAAACCAAAAAAATGCAAACTCAAGTCCTGCCATGTTCGCATGACCCATATGCACGAGGGGGCGGAATTTAAAGGAAAACG
>JAAFHK010000483.1 GCA_013297565.1 Cytophagales bacterium | reverse complement strand
CGGTTTATTTTCGCCAGTTCCGTATTCTCTGCGTTCCCGTTTTTCGTATGGCGGTTTATTTTCGCCAGTTCCGTATTCTCTACGTTCGCGTTTTTCGTAAGGCGGTTTATTTTCAGAACTGCCGTATTCTCTACGTTCGCGTTTTTCGTAAGGCGGTTTATTTTCAGAACTGCCGTATTCTCTACGTTCGCGTTTTTCGTACGGCGGTTTATTTTCGCCAGTTCCGTATTCTCTACGTTCGCGTTTTTCGTATGGCGGTTTATTTTCGCCAGTTCCGTATTCTCTACGTTCGCGTTTTTCGTACGGCGGTTTATTTTCGCCAGTTCCGTATTCTCTGCGTTCCCGTTTTTCGTACGGCGGTTTATTTTCAGAATTGCCGTAACTTTTCCGTTCGCGTTTTTCGTAGGGTGGTTTGTTCTCTGAACGAGTGTTATTTTGTTGGTCGGCGTTGTAGCTTCTGCGCTTTCTTTGCGGAGTTAAATCCAAATCCAATTCGCTTTTGTGTTCCGAACGCTTGCGCGAATTACCATGTGGTTTATCTTTTTGTTTAAATGGAGCATTGGATCGTTCCCTCGAAGGGCGATTTTCAGGTTTTGAACCTGTTTTTTTGTTAATTTTTTTCATAAAAAAGGAATAAAAAATACTATATCGGCATCGCGCCGAGTGCGTTCAGGATAGGGAAGCGGTACGACTAATCAGTGTAAGGGGGCAAAGGTACGTTAAATAGCTTAGTAAACCAAATAAATAGGGCAAAACATACCTTAGGACTTTGTAAGTTCTGCATTAATTTTTGAATTTTAACCTTGCCTTTTTATTTCTTTCACTTCTTGGGCTATTTTTTTTAAAATTTCTAATTGTTGCGATTGGCTTTCAAACAAAATACGTATTTGATCCTCGATCAATAAATCAACTTTTTGATGCAGGGATCGTATTTCCAACTCGGCTTTGAGGTTGATCAGATAATCATTTTCACTGCGTTTTCGGTCTTTTTCCTCTTGTCTGTTTTGGCTCATCATAATTATAGGGGCTTGCAAAGCCGCTATACACGACAAAATCAGATTCATGAGAATGAAAGGGTAGGGATCAAAATTGATTTCTTGGGGACTTAGGGTATTAAATAATATCCATACAATCAGAACCATAAAAAACGAAATAATAAATGCCCAACTTCCCCCAAACCGAGCAATCCGATCAGAAAGTCTTTGCCCTTGTGTGAGCATTTCTTTGGGCGGATGTAATAAATTTTCAATAATTAATTCCTCCTCTGTAATGGCTTTTTTTACAATGTCTTGTAATTTTTTGAGGTTTTCCTGTTTTGCTTGCAATAATTCATTGAGCTCTGATTCTATTTCCATGTTGTGTCAAAAATTTTAGTGTAAAACAATACATTTTAGAAAACAAAAAAGCCTAATTTTTGAAAATCACTTTCAAAAATTAGGCTTTACAAAAATACAGCTTTTAAGAGATAAGAAAACTATATGCAAAATGTTTTTTAGTTTTCCCAGAAATCTTGCTCGAAATCGATCAATTCAAATTCAAGTTGTTGTGCCGCTAAGATTGCCGCTTTGCCTTCACCGCCGTACATCTCTGCAATTTCAGTGTTGTCCCAATTTTCGAATTTGTAAAGGTGTGCCGAAAACAAACGCAATTCGAAGGCTTCCATAAAATTACGATGTTCTGAAAGGTTGTCATTGTTGTACCAACGAGCAGCAGGGTTATCTTTGAAAACCTGCTCACAAAGTTCTTTATAAGAAAATGCGGCTAAAGTTTCTTCCAAACCCGCAGGGTGCAAACTTGCAGGAATTTTGATAGTAACTGCCTGAATATCGTGGTGCATACGAGATCGTTTTTTGTCAAAAATCAAATCTTCTTTGATGGTTAGAATATCGAGCTGACCAGGGAAGTATTCATTTCCGCCCGTAGCCGCTGGTTCGCCACCATCACCATCACCTGTTTCTGCCGCCGCTTCTCCATCTCCGCCGCCTGCTCCAGCATCTCCGCCGCCTGCTCCAGCATCACTACTGCCCCAGCCGTCATCACCACCGCCACCAGCTCCGCCGCCATCAGTAGAGCCACCATCACTACCCCAATCTCCACCTTCATCACCAAAATCATCTTCACCGCCGCCTTCAGAACCTTTGATAGTAAGGTTTTTGATAAATTTTTCGTAGCTCATGCGTTCTTTCAAAGAATCATTTTCGAAAGGACGAATGATCCCTGCTTTTACCGCATCGATGATAATTTTGGTAATTTCATTGCTATTGGCAAAGAAAGGACGGTTTTGTTTTTCACGCAAATCCATTCTGTACCACAAAGTGCGTTTGTAGAGTTGATCAGATTTATGTACTTGGCGATGGAATAATGAGTTTTCATTAAAACCATTGAGATCAATTTCTTGTGCTTTTGCCCCCAAAGTCAGAGAGAGCATGAAAGCGAAAATGAGGCTTAACTGCTTGTTATTCAGCATATTGGTACTGATTTTAAATATAAATAATTGGATAATTGTCTTGGATTAATCTTCCCGATTTGCGAATATAACGCAAAGCACGCAAACGTAGTATTTCTATTTTTTTTTTTTGTTAATATTTTTTAAAAAAAATTTCCTACCTATTGTATAAATCCTTATTTTGTGTTCCTTTGCCCATGCAACCGTAATCCCAAAAGATCATACTATTATGAAACACTTGCCCATTGATCAAAAACTTTTTATTGAAAACCGTCAAAGATTCGTCAAAAATCTCAAGCCTCGTTCGGTTGCGGTTTTTAATGCCAATGATATTATGCCTACAAGCGCAGACGGAGTGATGCCTTTTCGACAGCACACAGATATTTTTTATTTGACTGGCGTGGATCAGGAAGAATCTATCTTGGTGGTTTGTACCGATCCTAAGGAAGATAAACAGAAAGAAATGTTGTTTTTGAAGGAAACAAGCGAATTGATTGCGATTTGGGAAGGACATAAATTGAGCAAAGAAGAAGCTAAAGCCGTTTCAGGAATCCAATCAGTGTATTGGCTTTCCGAATTTAACCAAATTTTTCATCATATAGCTTTCGAAGCCGAACATATTTACCTCAATACGAACGAACATTATAGGGCGATTCCGCCTACGCAAGTCCAAACGCGCGATGATCGATTTCGAATTTGGTGTATGGAACATTTCCCTTTGCACC
>JAAFHK010000482.1 GCA_013297565.1 Cytophagales bacterium | reverse complement strand
TTCAAAAAGGCAATTCACGAAGTATTAGATCATTTAGAAAATTACAAAACAGAACTAAATTCTTTGTTAAGTCCCAATTTTCAATCATTCAAAAATGTGAAAGTTGTAAAGGTTTAAAGTATAATTAATTCAAAAGTTATTAATGTTAGTTTGGCAAATGATGAATCATCTTTGAATGAAGTAGTCGTTACAGGTTATGGGATTGAAAGAAAAAGTAGAGAAAAGAGCAAAAAACAGGAAAGCAAACAATCCTCACCTTTGGAAACTACGGAAAAATACCAAACCACTACACTAACCTTCGAGATCGAAACACCCTATACGATTCTTAATGACGGAAAAGTGTATGTAGCGGACATCAAAAGCATGAATGTGCCTGCGATTTATGAATATTTTGCCGTACCAAAATTGGCACAAGAAGCCTATCTGACCGCCAAAATTATCGATTGGCAGGAGTTGAATTTGTTGGAAGGCGAAATTAATTTGTTTTTCGAGGGGGCATATTTGGGAAAATCGATTTTGGACGTTCAGAACGCCAATGATACTTTGGATATTTCTTTGGGAAAGGACAAAGGCATTGTAATCGAACGGAAAAAATTGAAAGATTTTAGTTCCAAACAGTTCTTGAGCAGTTATAAAACTGAAAATCGGGCTTACGAAATTAGTGTTCGAAACAACAAGCCGCAAAGTGTGAAAATTGTTATTCAAGACCAGTTTCCAATCTCTACCAATAAGGAAATTACGGTAGAAGAACAAGAATACAAGGAGGCGAGTTTGGACAAAGAAACGAAAATACTAACTTGGAAATATGAAATGCCTGCCAAACAGGAACGAAAACACCTTATAAAATATAGCGTAAAATATCCCAAAAATCAGGTTTTGAGTTTGGATTAAAACATTTTCATTAAATTATACTGAAACTAAATTAGTTTTGGTATAACAAAAAACATCTCTCCAAAAGTTCGAACTTTTGGAGAGATGTTAAAATCTGAAAAACTAAACTTCGTTAATTGCCCTTTTGATCATTTGCGTAGCAACGGTTTGGATACCTGTATGGGTCATGTAACTTGTGGACATATCGATAAAACCAGCCACATAATCGAGTTTGCCATCAGCTAAATCAACATATTTTGACAAATTCGACACAACGGTTTGCGCATTCAGGTTATTTTCATTCACAAAATTCGTGATCCAGCCCGAAACCGAGCCGAATGCCTGCGTTACGAAAGCAATCTGTCCGCCGCCAAAACCCGAAGGGATATACGACATAATATTTTTGAACGTGCTATTTTCCTCCATTTGCCCTGCGGTCATGGATTTAACGGTTGCGGTAGCTTTTTGGATAAAATCGGGTCCCAAAGGCACTAAGCCATCAAAAGCCACGATTGCCGCCATACGCATTTTGGCTTCGCCTGCATAATTGCCCAAAGACTTGACAAAATCGGCGATTCCATCACCAGGAATGCCGTTTATTTTGGTAAAAGCGAATAGTTCGCCCAATATTTTCACAACCAGATCGAAAGCCTGTGCATTCTCCGCTTTTGGGGTAATTTTGTCCAAAAACGAAAGCATACTAAAATTTTCCGAAAGTTTATTGGCAAGGGCGGCAGTGCCTACGAGTTTGTCAGCGCCGTCAATGCGTTGATAGATCGAAACTGCCGATTTATAACCCTCGTTTTCATCATTATACAACGTAATTACCCTTTGTTTGACCTGTTCCAAAAGTCCTGAATCAGTTTCGCCTGTAACTTTTTTCATCAGTTCGTCAAAATTCGTAGGATTGTCCCATTGGTCAGGCACTACGTAATCGAGGGCTTTGAGAGCATAGATCGTGATGCTCGAAGTTTCTAATTGATTGACTAAATCCACTATAGTGGGTTCTGAATCGCTACTGAAAAATCCCATAAAACAGATGTATTTGGTGAGGATAAATAATTTTGAAAGGCTAAATAAAAGTATTTTTTTGGATTCGAACAAAAAAATAAGATAAACTTTGCAAGAAATAAAAAAACACCTTGATTAATTACTTTCTACGGGCAGAATATTTGCCTTTATGGTTACTCTTTCCTGGGCATTCGAGGCATCAGAAATTACCGTAATTACCTTCGTTTGAGGGCCTTGTTTGCCTGCACTGTTAAACTGGGCGCTTATTTCGCCTTTTCCATTTGGCGGAATAGGCTCTTTTGTCCATTTGGTTGCTGTACAACCGCAAGTAGTTTGCACACGCGTAATCACAATGGGAGCACTGCCTGTATTCTCAAACTGAAAAGTATGCTCAACTACAGTTCCCTGTTTAATATCTTTAAAATCAAAGGAAAATTCTTTAAAACTAATTTTTCCTTTGACTACTTGAAGGTTTTTATCGGATTGGCTGTAAGCAAAATTGCCAAGAAAAAAGATAAAAAAAGACAAAAAAGTGATTTTTTTCATATTTTTGATTAATATTGGTTTTTAAAAAAACAACGATTTTATGAAAAATTTGGTATATTTTTCTTTGTTATTGGCTCTTTTGGCTTGCCAAAAACTAAAACCAAGCGAACCCGCACCTGAACCTTTTGAGGAGGCTATTGCGGAGCAACTTTCTACGATTGGGGCACCGATTGTTTTCGAACTCAAAGATATAGAAGAAAAGGCAAATTCGGCACTAAAAACCGTAATTTATGAAGATAAAAGTTTTGAGGACAAAAATGAGGACAATCTCAAGCTCAAAGTCAGCAAAGCCGACCGAATCACGATGCACATGACAGGCAATGTTTTGTATTATACTGTTCCTATTCGCCTGCACGCCGAAACCCAGATAGATAAGAAAAAGTTGGGTTTTAAAATCCTAAAACCGCAAACGGTAGATTTGGCAGTACGCATGAAATTCAGAAGTACCGTCAGCATTGGTTCGGATTGGCGCTTGAAAACCCATACAGAAGCCTTAGGACACGAATGGATCGAAAAACCGCAGGCTCATTTGGGAAAAATAAAAATCAATATTACTTCTACGGTTGATAAAATATTGAAGAAAAAAATGCCCATGATCGAAGATAAAATAGACAAAATAGCCCATGATGCTATCAAAATAGATCAGATAGTCAAAAAAATATGGATTTCTTTACAAAAACCGATTTTGATTAATAAAAAGGAAAGCAAGATTTGGCTTCGCCCAATTCCGAAAAGCATTGAAGCAGGGCAGATTTACA
>JAAFHK010000481.1 GCA_013297565.1 Cytophagales bacterium | reverse complement strand
GTAATCCAGCTTGAAAACCAAAAAAAACATTCTGATTACCTGCAATATTATCTCTGCCGCTAACACTGCCAACTGCCGTATTCTGACCACCTGTACTATTGGACGAACCTGAATAAGCTCCCAAAAAAGTATTAGCGAGTCCTGTAGTATTAACCAGTCCTGTCTGATAACCATAAAAAGTATTGGCATTTGCGGTACTAACTTGCCCAGCTTGATAACCGTAAAAAGTGCTTGCATTCACATTGATGTCAATTCTTCCCGCTTGTTGTCCGCCTGCCCTCAAAATCAATCTTTGCGCATCATTTGCCCCAATCACCATTGCCGTAGCAAAACTATTTCCGCCTTGCAGAATTGCCGTTTGGAAATTATTAGCCGTTAAAAATTTATTCCAAGCCCCGCCCGAATAGCCGTAAAAACTGCCTGTATTGAAGGCTAACATTCCATTGCCGAAGGTGGCAGGGAAATTGGCATAACCAATGGCTAAATTCCCATTGACCGAAGCAAAATTATTGGCAAAATCACCAAAAATTAGCGGTGTTGCGGTGTTCGAGTTGGCAATATAGAGTTTATCCGAGCCTGTTTCGTTGCCGCCTGCCTGATAACCCAAGAAAACGTTGCCTGTAGCATTATTAACCGTACCCGCCCGATAGCCTATAAAAGTATTGTTGTTGCCTAAAGTATTTTGATCGCCCGCCCCAGCGCCTACAAAGGTATTATACGTGCCGTCAAGGTTCGAGTCACCTGCCCCAGCCCCCAGAAAAGTATTTTGAGCACCTGCCCCATTCGCCAGACCTGCTTGGTAGCCTATAAAAGTATTATCCGCCCCGCCATTTGCCGTACCCGCCCGATACCCATAAAAAGTATTGGCATTCACATTAATATCGATCCTGCCTGCCAACTGATTATTTGCCTTAAAAATCAAAGGGTGATTGCTTGTCGTCCCAATAAAACTTGTAGGCAATGTACTAATATCATTCCCCGCCAAACTCCAGTCCGTACTCGATGCCGCTGCAAATGCTGTTTTGAACTCCCAATAAGGTTTTCCTGTCAAGTCCGTAGTCAAAACCATATCCGCACTCGTGAAAGCCATGTCGTTCGGGAAAAGGGTATGATCTTGGATTTTTTGGGAATTAACCGCCCCATCTGCTATTTTGACGTTCAAGACACTGTTATCCGCCAAATCTACGGTTTGCACTGCCCCGTCCGCTATTTTGAACGAATTAATTGCCGAATTTTGGATAGTCATAAAACCCAAACGATTAAGACTTAGATCACCCGTAACCGTTTGTTCCCGCGCCAAACCGTTTTCATTCCCAATAAAAATCTTGCCCTGTGAAAGCGGATTGGTCATATTTGCCGAAGCAAAGATAATACGGCTTACTGTCGAAAAATCAAGCCAAGTGGTTTTTCCGCTTGCGTCAGTTGCCATAAGTCCTGCGAAACCCGCCGCCTTTAGGTCTTCGGCTTCTATCGATCCGTTTTGGATATGAATACTATTGATAGAGTTTGCCCTAATCAAATTCGTACCTATTAGCCCATCTTTGAGGTGCTTGCCCTCTATAGTTTTGTCCTGAATGTGTTTGCCCTCTATCGAAAGTAATTCTACCGTTTGGGCTTTGTAAGCAAAAGGAACAGGATAAATTCGGACACGAGGCTCAAGATTTTGTCCATTGACCTGAATTTGTAATTCGAGTTCTTTTTTATTCGTAAAAAGAGAGTCTGGAATAGGTCTTACGCTTCCCAACACCACAGCATACAAGCCGTTTCGAATAGTTACTTTTTGCGTTTCCGACCAGCCTGTTTCCCAAAGGGTAAAAAGCATCGAAAACTCACCTGTCGTGGGCTTTCCCGCTTGTTCGAGCTTGCCTTGAAACGAAATCCGATTGCCCTGAATCGTATTTTGGGCAGAAAGAACATTTTGGAATAGGAAAAGGACGAAAAAAAACAAAAGTAAGTTTTTCATAATTTTTGACAGGTATATTTATCAGACGAGTTTTTGGAAAATTAGCCTCTATGTAAGAAATGAACTAAGAATAGTTTGTAAAGTTAGCTATATTTTTTTTTAATTATGGTAAAATACGGCGAATATTGCCTAATTATTATGATTTCAATTTTTAGTACCATTTTAATATTTAGCATCAGCATGAATAAAAAATCATATTTTTGTAAAAAATACTGTGCCTAAAGGCATATTTTGATAACAAGCAAACGTTTCCTAAAGTTTGAAACCATGACCTATTCCTATTTGACTATTTCCGAAGCCGCCGAAATTCTGTACAAAGAAAAGGGTAGCAAATTTATCACCTTCGCCTATCCTACTGAAAATGAGGAAGATATAAAACAATGCTTAGATTTTTTGCGGAAAAAATATTTTGATGCTACGCACCACTGTTACGCCTACAGTTTGGGCTATGCGGGCGAAAAAACGCGTTCCCAAGATGACGGAGAACCCAGTGGAACGGCAGGTTTGCCCATTCTGAACCAGATTCGTTCCAAAAAACTGACTAATATCTTGGTCGTGGTCGTGCGGTATTTTGGCGGAACGAAACTGGGGGCAAGCGGTCTGGTCAATGCCTACAAAACTTCGGCTGGGCAAGTTCTTGAGCAAACAAATATTATTGAGAGATTTGTGATCGAAACTCTCGAACTGCGTTTTGATTATTTGCAAATCAATGCCGTCATGCGGGTTTTGAAAAACTTGGAAGCAAAAATACTTGAGCAAAACTTTGATAATCAGTGTTTTATTCGCCTTCGGCTCAAACTTCAGCACAAAGAAATTTTAGAGAAAAGTATAGATTTTGCCCAAATCATGAGAGTTTATGAATAAATCTTTAGCATACCCTTCAGAGTGTGCCAATATATTGATTTTAGAGCTATTAGAAACACCCTAAAAGGTGTTACGCAAATTATAATAAGTTTTTATACTGAATCAAAATTGGTTTTTGTCGTAAAACGAAGTTCTTGTTCGTTTCCGTGGCGAACAAGAATGTTCGCCGTACAAAATCAGTTTTGATTGAGTATATTTCCCCAAAAAGCCGCTATTGCGAACCAAATTTACAAAGAATATTGCAAAGTATATCCAATCAAAAATAGTTTCGTAAAATGGGAATAAAATAATAATTTTGGCTTTAAATTGACCAGAAATATGTATAAAACAGCCTTATGACCAATAATTCGGAACTTTTG
>JAAFHK010000485.1 GCA_013297565.1 Cytophagales bacterium | reverse complement strand
TGGAACTCGCCAACATTTTCGGTAATTTTTGAATGAAAAATTTGGGAAATAATGTTTTTGTAGATAACTTTGTGAACGAAAATTTAGTAAATGCAACGATTCGGCAACAAGCAAAAGCAGATAACATAGGCTTGGCGCAAGTGGGGCTAAGGTGCTAAAATTGAACTTTTGAATATGTATTGGGGCAATGTACTGAATTTGGGCTTTTGTGCTGGTTTGCCCCACCTGCGCCAAGCCCTGTTCGTTCATCAAAAGGCGGCTACGCTCGCCTTTTGATGAACGGGCGGCGGATTCCATCCGCTGTTCAACCAAAGGTCTTCGCTACGCTACGCCCTTCGTTGAACAGCGGATTTGCGAAATTCCAAAAAATTTTTCGGTGCTACGCACCGATTTTTTGAAACTTCGCAAATCCGCCGCCCGTTGTGGGCAAGTTAGAAAAACGACATATAAATTTAAAGAAACTACCGAAAGTAGTAGCGTGTGGTAATGGTTTACCTTGCTTTGCAAACGGGTTCAATTCCCGACGTTAGAGTATTTTAGGAAATCCTCTAACGTCGGTTTTGTTCAAAAAAATATGGACAAAGATTTACTAAAAAAATATCATCACGAAAACGTCAAAATACTTGAAGACGCAATAGAACAAATTCAGTCAAATTTAAGGTCTGAATTTGTAAAAGAATACTATGCACAAAGAAATGAAAAACAGAAAATAAAACGCAAAATTGCAATCTACACACGTATTGTTTCGGGTTTAGTTGTGTCTTGGTGCGAAGAAATTATTAAAAGGCTGTATCATGAAAATAATGCTTTTACAGAGGAACAAATAGAAATATTACATACACACAATTTGCAACAAAAATGGGAAATTGCGTTTAAAATTGCTTTTTGCAAGGCTTATAATGTGAGAAATCCTTTAAGTTCACCTATTTATAAAGACATAGACCCATTACAAGCAACAAATGTTTCAAGAAGTGCAAAAGATAAATATCAAAATGTACGTTCATTAATAGAAGTAGAACTTTTACCTGCATTTAATTTAAGAAATAAAGTTCAACACGGAGAGTGGTTAAAAGCATTTGAGCCACCCAATTCTCTAAATTTTAGCCCTGAATTGACAGCAAACGTAAACAAAGAGAATATAATAATGCTGCAAACTAAAATTAATCAATTTAAGGCTGTTTATCAAATGATACACGACTTAGCAGTATTTAAGCAAGGAAATAATACTGTAACATTTGAAAGAGATTTTGATGATAATTACGAAAGAATAGAAAGCAACAGAAGGCATTTGACTAACAGAAAACTACGTGATTATCAACAGGATTTAGTCGGTAGGCGAGAACGTGGGCTACGTTGGAGAGAACAAAACGAGCAGAGCAACAGATAACCTGCCCACAACTTGGGCTTGGCGAAAGCAGGGCAAAAGTGCTTTATTGAACTTTTGGAATATAAATGGGGATTTGTGCTTATTTGGGCTTTTGTGCTAAGATTTCCCCGCCTTCGCCAAGCCTTTTCCGTTCATCAAAAGGCGGCTACGCTCGCCTTTTGATGAACGGGCGGCGGATTCCATCCGCTGTTCAACCAAAGGTCTTCGCTACGCTACGCCCTTCGTTGAACAGCGGATTTGCGAAATTCCAAAAAATTTTTCGGTGCTACGCACCGATTTTTTGAAACTTCGCAAATCCGCCGCCCGTTAGCGGTTAGGCTAAAAAACGACAAATAAAGTTATGACACTCGAAGAATTAATCAGTCTATACAAAACAGAAGAATACAAGTTTTGGAAGTATCGTGACAAAAATGGAAGCAACATAGACACACACTTCTTTTTTGAAACTCACTCAGACTACTTAGACAAGTACCTAAGTTTTTATAAGGAACTTCCAAATTTAACAGAAGTTATTGTTCACGCATCAGATGGAATATTCAAACTAACTAACAATGGTATTGAATACTTCATTCGTCATAATCATCAAGAAGTATTTTTAGATAAAGACGGAAATCAAAGAGGTGTTCCGTTTGAAGTTTCAAAACAAGTCCGAAATAACTTGATACAAAGAATGAATGACATTCTCAAAGCAAGAACTTTTGACGAAATTTTTGAAGTAGTTACAGAATGTAAAGTTAAGGGTTTTGGTGAACTTTCAATTTATGATACTTCTATGCGAATTGCCTCACATCTTAATATAGAACCAGATAAAATTTATCTACACGCAGGAGCAAGAAAAGGGCTGGAAATTCTCGAAGAGAAGGGTTATATAGAAGAAGGTAGTTCAAAGAGAAAATATGTAGAAATTAAAGAGATGCCAGAGCAAATGCAACAACTGAAAGCAGCAGAAACTGAACATATGCTTTGTTCAATGAAAGATAGTATGAACAGTTTAGAACCATTAACTAAAAAATAAATTACCTGAAAACAAGCCCAAACCGCTAACATAGGCTTGGTGCAAGTGGGGCAAAAGTGCTAAATTGGGGCTTTTGAATATATATCGGGGCAATGTACTGAATTGGGCTTTCGTGCTGGTTTGCCCCACCTGCGCCAAGCCCTGTCCGTTCATCAAAAGGCGGCTACGCTCGCCTTTTGATGAACGGGCGGCGGATTCCATCCGCTGTTCAACCAAAGGTCTTCGCTACGCTACGCCCTTCGTTGAACAGCGGATTTGCGAAATTCCAAAAAATTTTTCGGTGCTACGCACCGATTTTTTGAAACTTCGCAAATCCGCCGCTCGTTGGCTGATATTTTAAGAAACCGAAACACAAACTTATGCTTTATACCAGAAATGCAAAATATTTTCGTGAGTATTTTAGACAAGAAAGAACTGATAGCAGACATCAGGATATAAATTTTGTTGGCTCATTGCATCTTGAACCCAATGGCAGAAAAAAGGAAGGGTTTGCTTCACTAATTTATGGAAACAGGGAAGACGTGGGTAAACTTTTAGGAACTATTGCCCTAAATGTAGCAGCAGACGACCAAGCCATATATGAACTAATCCAAAATGCAGACGACTGTAAGTCTTCTTTTTTTAGTGTTAGTTATAACGAAAAGTATTTGCTTTGCATAAACAATGGTAACTATTTTTCCGACAATGATATGTCTGCAATTATTAACGTAGCAGGTAATTTCAAAGAAGGTGAAGATATAGGTACTTTT
>JAAFHK010000480.1 GCA_013297565.1 Cytophagales bacterium | reverse complement strand
TAGGACTTACGCACTTTAAAATTTCGTGTTAAATTTGCCTATGAAAATGGAC
The DNA here is from genome assembly GCA_013297565.1 of Cytophagales bacterium. Lineage (GTDB taxonomy): Bacteria > Bacteroidota > Bacteroidia > Cytophagales > Thermoflexibacteraceae > JAAFHK01. The sequence goes on along the minus strand of JAAFHK010000480.1, from coordinate 3,154 downwards.
AAAAAATATTACTTGGAGTATCTACTGCATACACCCTTCAACTATACTTGTACGAATTTGGCGGATCATAGCGAAAAAATAAGCCATGATAACTTAATCGTTTTCTGTGCAGGCAGGAATTTAGCCCCTCAAATCTATGGGATTTGGTCAAGCCGCATCTCAAAGACGGCTCAGATTCGGTCATCATTGCCGATGACAGCGTACAAGATAAACGCTATTCGAAGTTCATAGAACTCGTCAAAAAGCAATATTCAGGCAATGAACATGGGACAGTGCGGGGCATTAATTTGGTCAATTTTGTGCATTCCGCGGGTAATGATGGCGATTTCTTCCCCATAGATTATCGGATTTATCACCCTGATACTGATGGTCAAACGAAAAATGAGCATTTCAGAGAAATGTTTCTGAATTTATCACAGAAGAATTTGCAAACCCGCACGATTCTTTTTGATTCTTGGTATGCTTCGGTAGAAAATCTCAAATTGATTCATCGGCAAAATTGGATTTTTTACACCAGCCTCAAGAGCAATCGCTTGATAAGCCTGAGCCGAGAAAGCGGCTATCAAAGCTTGGAAAGCCTTGACTTTGAGTCTCAAAAATGGATAGAGGGTGTCTCAGTAAAATTGAAAGAAATGCCCTTTTGCGTAAAATTATTCAAGATGGTTTCCCCAAACGGTAACATTGAATGGATTATTAGCCATGATCTTTCTGATTCGGTCAATGTCTTTGTGGCTGAATTAAAGAACGATAATCGCTGGCAGATAGAGGAATTTCATAGGGCTTTCAAGCAATTAACAGGATCAGAAAAATGCCAATGTAGAAAAGCACAAGCACAGCGCAATCATTTAGCTTGTTGTTATGAAGTATGGCTTAATTTAAAGTTACAAGCCAAGAAATTGGGTAAAAGCCTTTATCAAATTAGGCAGGATATTTTCGCTCAATTCCTTAGAAATAGTCTAAAAAATCCACATTTTCAAGTATGTTTCTAATTTTGCGTAAGTCCTAATCTTAAAAACGCTCATTTTTTATGCAAAAATTATCTTTTTTCTTAGTCATTTTCTCACTGTTTTTTTCGATGTCAAGTTGTGTGAGTCTATTTGCTCCCAATCATCAAAAAGTGAATTTTCAAACCCAAACCCCTGATACTAAAATTATCAAAGATGGGACAACACTTGAGAAAGGAACTGTAGTTGCCAAATTAGACAAACGAAAACAGGGAGAAATCATACATTTTAAAAAAGAAGGCTTTAAAAGTAAGAGCCAATTAGTTTATATCAATAAATGGAGCCTTTCTGCTTTGTGGTTATTAGGGGATTTTATTCCTTTAATTATGCCTATCTTATCAGGAAATAATCTGGAAGAAAAAGCAATTTGGGTTACATCTGGTTTATATTCAGGAATACCGTTGTTAGTAGATTTAAACTCACCAAAATCGCGCAAGTTTGAGAATATGTATGTTATTCCTGCGCTTACTCCTTACCCTAAACGGGAGGAAAATGAACGTTATATTCTTATCAATAAAACAGCCGTTGATATCAAGAATGCAGATTTGGAAATCGTTTTGTATAAAACGCCTTCTCAATTCCATAAAAAATCACGGACAAAGATCACAAAGTTTGATGATGAGGATTTGAAAGTTACTAACACTATTTTTACTGATGATCTAAACCTTTTATTAAAAAAACAGGGGTTTATGGATACTACACGAGCAATTTTTACTAATTTTGATAATACTTTGTACATCAATGCCACCGTAAAAAAGGCAAAAGAAGAACGTTGTGTGTTTTCTAATATGTTTGGAAAACCTTCTTTTTCGGCTCTAAACATGGAATTGTCCATTGAGTGGGAAGTATTGAATTACTACAAACAAAAAATCGGCAGTATTCAAACTACTGAAAAATCTGATTTCTTTTACAATTCAGAGGCTAAAGAAGCCATTTCCGATGCTTTCGAGTATTCATTCTTGAATTTCATAAACAGCTAAAGGAAAAAAATTGGCATAAAATAGCTGAAAAGCAAAAGGAAGAAGCCATGTCCCTAATCCAACTCAAAACCAATAACAAACTCAATTCCCAAAAAATGAATGATTTCCTCAAATCAGGTGTAACGGTAAAAGTAGAAGATGGGCATGGCAGTGGTGTGATTGTGTCGGACGATGGTTATATTTTGACCAATTTTCACGTTATTTCAGAACAACAAGATAAAATTGAAGTGATCTTACAAGACAGGACTACCTTACCCGCCAAAATGGTTCGTAAAAGTTCGAATGCGGATTTGGCTTTGCTGAAAATCGAAAAAACGGGCTTAGTGCCTTTGGTTCTTAGCCAAGAAAAAGACCCTGAAATTGGGGGGAGATTTGGGCAATTGGCACACCTAAAAGTATAGAATTGGGGCAAAGCGTGTAAAGGTATTTTGTCTGCGGTTCGTAAAGCTAATGATAATATTTATTTGCAAACTGACGTAAGCGTAAATAGCGGGAATAGTGGTGGGGCTTTGATCAACAAATCAGGCACTATTTTGGGCATCGTAAGTGCCAAAATGATAGGAATTGGGACTGAAGGCATTGATTTTGCGATTTCGGCTCAAGATATTTTTGAGGATTTAATGTTAAAGTATTAATTGCTTTTGTAATAAATATTTTAAAATTAACATAGTTTGAAATCTATAAACACATTTTACATTTATGTTGGTAGTCCAAAATGCGATTTTGAGTGATGATATTATCGAAAGTTATTTCGTTTGCGACCTTAGCCAGTGCAAAGGGGCTTGTTGCGTAGAAGGTGATTTTGGGGCGCCACTTTTGGAAGAAGAAAGGGATATTTTGAAACAAGAATATGAAAAAATCAAACCTTTTCTCACACCTGAAGGCATTGCGACTATCGAAAAACTGGGACTTTATGAACAGGATTTTGAAGGAGATTATAACACCACTTTGAAACCCAATCATGAGTGTGTTTTTGTGGTTCGGAACGAAAAAGGAGTCTTGGCTTGCGGCATCGAACAGGCTTTTTTAGCAAATAAAACAAGTTTTCGCAAACCTATTTCTTGTCATTTGTACCCTATTCGCATTACCAAATATGATGAGTATGAGGCAATTAACTATCACCGTTGGGCGGTCTGCGATCCTGCTTGCTCTTTGGGCAAAAGTCTGAAA
>JAAFHK010000048.1 GCA_013297565.1 Cytophagales bacterium | reverse complement strand
AAGAACAACAAAAACAGATATTGCAGGATACCTCAAGACTCATGGACAATACTTTCCAAACCCTTGAGAACCTACTGCACTGGGCAAAATGGCAAATGGACGGAGTACAGTATTTTCCACAAATGATTGATATTCAGAAAATTAGCGATACACTTTGCTCCTTGTTTAGCCTTACGGCTGATTCCAAAAAAATTCTACTTGATAATCAAATTGATTTCAAAACGGAGGTTTGGGCGGACAAAGACCATATCGAGTTAGTTTTGCGCAACCTGATCGGCAATACCTTGAAATTTACGCCTGAAGGCGGAAAAGTATGGCTAAAAAGCAAAAACGTTTTGCTTGAAAACAAAGTTAGGATTTGTATCTGGGATAATGGAGTAGGAATTTCGGAGGATCGCTTGTTGAAAGTCTTTGATAATCAAAAAATTAGCTCTACCAGAGGCACAGCAGGCGAAAAAGGCACAGGCTTAGGGCTGATCATGTGCAAAGAATTTGTTGAGAAAAACGGAGGAACGCTGACTGTTCAAAGTAAAATAGGAGAGGGGACTGTTTTTTGTATCACACTGCCTAAAAATTAGCCCTTTAATTTCGTGTCCTAAAATCGTAAAACGAACATTAGAGTTTATGAATAAACTGTATCGTACCCTTTAGAGTGTGTTTAAACGATTGATTTTCAATAAATTACAAACGCCCTAAAGGACGTTTTACAACATATTCATACACTCTAATTTTAATCGGGTACTTAGCAATAATTAAAATAAGTATTTGCGTTTCCCACTTTTGTTCATAGTCTTTATTAAATATGGATTGATAAGGTAAAGAAGAACCAATTTAGTTTCATTGTAAATAATTATATAATCGAAAAAATAGTATCTTTGCCAAAAAGAAAAACAAACAATTTAGGACGCATCATGACTGACTCACAAACTTTGCTCGAAACCGAAAATTTGGCAATAGGCTACTTGAAACCTGCCCGTAAAATAGTGGAAAACCTGAATCTTTCGATCCATCAGGGCGAAATGGTTTGCCTTTTGGGACCCAACGGAGCAGGCAAAAGTACCCTTTTAAGAACTTTGGCAGGTATCCAAAAACCGCTCGAAGGCATAGTCAGGATCGAAAAAGATGACATTCAGAGGCTTCAGATTCAGCAGTTGGCTCGCAAACTTAGTTTGGTACTGACCGAACGCATTTCGGTAGGCAATTTTTCGGTTTATGATTTAGTGAGTTTGGGCAGACACCCTTATACAGATTGGCTTGGTTTGCTCTCCTCGACCGATCAAGAAAAAATTGATTGGGCTTTGGAACAGACTGAAAGTCAGGAGTTTATCACCCGCAACGTAGAAGAATTAAGCGATGGCGAACGCCAAAAAGTCATGATCGCAAGGGCTTTGGCGCAAGATACTCCTTTAATTATTTTGGACGAACCCACCGCCCATCTCGACCTGCCCAATCGAGTAACTATTTTCAGACTTTTGCGAAAGTTAGCGAAGGAAAGCGGAAAAGCCATTTTGATGTCGACTCACGAACTGGATTTTGCTCTGCAAACCGCCGACAAAATTTGGTTAATGAACTCAAGGGGCATTTTGGCAACAGGCACGCCCGAAGATTTGGTTTTGCAAGGCACTTTCGAAGATGTTTTCAAAAAAGAAGGCATTACCTTTGACCGCCTCACAGGAACATTCCGAATCAGGGAAGTTTCCCAAAAACAAATCCGCTTATGGGGCAAAGGCGTAAGGGCATACTGGACAGCAAGGGCTTTGGAAAGGGCTGGTTATCAGATAGTTGAAGGAGAAAATATCGCCACTAAGGTCGAAATTCGCCAAAAAGGAACAGATTATATTTGGTTTTTGGCAATCGGCACGAAGGAAACCGAACATGAAACTTTAGCCAGTTTGTTGGCTTATTTGGAAAAATACGAACGTTAAAAATATTGCTGAATAATTTGCGTATTGTTCTTTAGAGTATTTATAATTTATTGAAAATCAACTAATTAATCGCACCCTGAAGGGTACGCTACAGAATCATACATGAAAGACAAATTTATTTTTTTTAAAATTCTTTTTTTTCTTAGCGCCTTTGCATATGTTTTCACCTGCAAAGCACAAAATTCTTCGGCTCAAAACCCAATACAAGTTGGGGCGGAACAATTCGAAAAATATGCTAATGAGTTGAAAAACAAGCGAGTAGGCTTGGTGGTCAATCAAACTTCAAGAGTCGGCGATCAGCATCTGGTCGATTTTCTTTTGTCCCAAAAAATCAAAATCCAAAAAATATTTGCCCCTGAACATGGCTTTAGAGGAGATGCCGATGCGGGCGAAAAAATCACAAGTGGCAAAGATGCCAAAACAGGTATCGAAGTTGTGTCTTTGTACGGCAAACTATACAAACCTACTGCTGAACAAATCCAAGACCTCGATGTCTTAGTCTTTGATATTCAGGACGTTGGCGTTCGATTCTATACTTTTATCTCGACCATGCACTACGTAATGGAAGCCTGCGCCGAACAAGGCAAAACCTTCCTCATTTTGGATCGCCCAAATCCAAACGGCAGTTACGTAGATGGAAATATTCGAGAAGAAGCCCATAAATCCTTCGTTTCCTTACACCCCATTCCTATCGTGCATGGGCTTACGGTTGGCGAATTGGCAAAAATGATTTTGGGAGAAAAATGGTTAGCCAATCCCAAAAACCACACGAAATTTGAGTTAAAAATTGTTCCTTGTAACAACTATTCGCACAAAAGTTCTTATTCTCTGCCTGTTCGACCTTCGCCGAATTTGCCAAATGACCGTTCTATAGAATTATACGCCACAATTTGTCTTTTTGAAGGCACAACGGTAAGTGTAGGACGGGGAACAGATTTTCCATTTCAGGTGGCAGGAAGTCCCGAATTTGCCGATTCGAGTTTTTATTTTGTCCCAAAACCCAATTTTGGTTCGAAACAACCTCCTTACGAAAACCAAAAATGTTATGGCAAAGATTATCGACAAAGTACAGATTGGAAATACCGTTTTTCTTTAGCTCCTCTCATTGAATTTTATCAAAAAACAGGCAGAAAAAGCACTTTTTTCAAAGATTATTTCAAAAGGCTTTGCGGAACGGACAAGGTGCGGGAAATGATCGAGCAAGGGAAAAGCGAGGAGGAAATTCGCAAAACGTGGGAAAAAGAAATTTTTGAATATAAAAAGAAACGAAAAAAATATTTGTTGTATGAAGACTTTGAATAAAATATATTGAAACTAAATTGGTTCTGGTCGTAAAACGAAGTTCTTGTTCGTTTCTGTGGCGAACAGGAATGTTCGCCTTACAAAAGCAATTTTGATTGAGTATACCTCAAAATTCTACGCCCGAATCCCCCTCACAATCAAATATTGGGCTGTGATGTAGGTCGTCATAACAATTATGCCTGAAGCAGGAATCGGAAAAGCGAACATATTGATTGCCAAACAAAGGTCAGAAACGATGAAAAACAGCGAACCAACAAAAACCATTAAAAAGTTCGTTTGGCTTACTTTTTTATACCTATTCAGGGCAAAAACCGACATACTTATCAAAACAAGGGTATAAAAAAAGACAGGAATTTGCAAAATGCCCAATTTATTGAACAGAAAGGTATAAACGATTGTGCCTACAAAAATGAAAGGAAGAACCAATCTTTTATTGGTTTGGAGCAAAGAAAATTCGTTTTGAGGGAAAGAAAGTCGATAAGCCAAAATGTAAAAAATGTGCGAAACCAAGAAAAAAACCAAACCTAAGGGAAAATATAACTCGCCTTTGTCCGTGAACATCAAAAAAACATCACCGCCCCAAGCGAAAAAAATAGCCCACAAAACGGTTTTGCTTAAACGATCTTTTTCAGGTTTTTCAAAATAGAAAAACACGCCTAAACTCAACATAATCAAGGGTTTAAAAATATAATCGAGCCAAACAGACTGCAATATTCGCCCCAGCAAATCGCCAATAACGATGAGGGCAAAAAACAAATGAAAAAGGCGAATATTGTTCATAAACTTGGATCAAATTTTTAAATTCCCTACTTCGTATCTATCAAGCCTCTGCCGCTTTTGCGGATTTTGCCTTGAACAAGCATTTCTTTCGAACTCGAATCGAGAACACCATTGATAAACTGAAAACTATGCGGGGCGCTGTATTCTTTAGCTATTTCCAAAAATTCATTAATCGTAACTTTGACGGGAATACTTGGAAAATGCACCATTTCGGTCAAGGCTAATTGGATTATGACTTTATCCACCAACAAAAGGCGTTCAATATCCCAGTTTTTTACTTTTTCGGCAATAATGGGTTCTAAATCTTCCTCACCCCTGATCGCCTCAACAAAAAGGTCTTTGAAAAACTGTTTGTCGTCTTGCCAATTTCTTGAAAGTAGCTGTAACTCAATTTCGGTATTTTTGCGGTTTTCGCCCAAATCTTCGGCTGTTTTTTCCGCTTCAGGGCTGATTCGGCTAATGTCTTTGAGGGTATTAACCAACATATTTTTCACAACTGCCTTATTTTCAGACCAATTCAGATCGTAATCCTCAAAATACGTTTCCCAAGCGCCATGCTCGACTATAACTCGTTTGATCAAGTGTTCGACTATCAAATAATCCTGTTCAAAGTTTGACTCAGGAAGCTGTTGATAGCGCAAATAATGGTCATCTTTGAGGAGGAGTTTGTACCAGTTATGCAGTTGTGTTTTTTCCCAACGAATGTGTCGGTTTTCGACTTCTTTTTTCAAAACGCTGTGTTTTCGGAAACGTTTAATGATTTCGTTTTGGTTAAATTTCCGTTCAAAATCATACCCAATGACCTGATTTTGAGAACGTTTGCGTTTGAGGGCGTAGTCTTCTTCTATAAAATCAGCAAGCTCCACAAGACAGGAAAGCGCCATGACGTAAAGCGTATAAACGCCTTCGGCTTGGTCGAGCATATACCGCCGCAAATAATCGGCATCTTTTTGGTTTTGTTGTCTATAAAAATTGATAGCAGAAATGACCGATCCCAAAACTTTTGGGTTTGCTCCCATGCTATCCTCGATGCTTTCGAGGCGGTAGTTGCGTTTGAAAACCTCAACGCCTCTTTCGGCTTGGCGTGCCAGTTCCTTGCGGTCTTGGGCGACTTCGGCGTTGAGATCGGGTTCAAAGAACGATCTTACTTTTTCTTGAGCCAACTCATAGTTTGCCTCCTGACATTGTTTGAAAGCATAGTACGATTGTACGGCTCTCATTCGCAAAATACGGCGATTAAGCATTATGAAGGTGTTTTTTGTCAAACAAGCGCCACAAAGGTGCGTGTATTTCTTATTTTAATAATTTGTTGATCTGTTCGGTAATGGCATTTCCCGAACTTGGGCGTGGGGCATCAGGGCTGACTACTTTTCCACTACGGTCGGCAATCATATAACGGGGAATGCCCTCTACGGCAAACAAACGATTTATTTCCTGTTGTTGTGCTTCATTTGGGTAGAAATGATAACCCGCTAATTCCATTTTGCTAATGCCTTTTTTCCAAGCCGCTTCGGTATAATCAAAAGAAATGAACAGAAAAACTACGTCTTTTCCTTTGTAAGTTTCGTGCAATTTTTTTGAATAAGGCATTTCTCCTCGGCAGGGTCCGCACCAACTCGCCCAAAAATCAATATAAACTACTTTTCCTTTGAGTTCGGTTAATACATCAGCAAATTTTTTGTCTGTGCCATCGGCTTTTTGGTTTGATAGAAAAATGGTTTTTTCGTCAAAAATCAAATTGCTTTCTTCGGACTCGGTTTTGATGATAGATGAAGCGGAAACCTTATTAGGATTGCGATTTTCGTGGATTGCGCCCATAAGCACCACGCCCAAACAGATGACAATCAAGCCGATTGCCAACATTTTTTTATTCAATCTTTGCATAAAACGGTGTAAAATTAGTGTAAAATAGATGCTTGTGTTTGAACGGTGCAAAATTAAGCATTTTTTTGATAAAAAAATACTACATTTTGCACCTATATCTTGCATTGTCTATTTTATTTTTAATAAACCTTTGAAAATCAAGGTTTTGGCAGTAGTGCCAAAACTTCTTTTGCTTGTTCCAAATGTCTTTTTTCATGCGCTATGATAATATCGAAAGCCGCCGAAAGATGATACACAATATTTGAGTTAGCGGGCGAACTAATTACCAAATTTTTTTTCAATAAATCTTCTGAATCTCGAATTAGTTGCTTCAAATCCTCATGGTGTTTGGCGAATCGAAGCAAAATATCGGCAGAAATTTCACTATTCGATGGTTGCCAAATCGGAAAAGTTTTTATTTTTCGCCTGCGATCAGGTTGAACGGCACTAAGAATTATTTTATCAAAAAAATTAACAATAAAACCAATTTTTCCCAAAAAAGGAGTTGAATAAGTGCCTTCCCTAAGTGCCTGAATAACAGGGTAATAGGTTTCATTAATCACTATCAAATGATCAATATTTTGGGCAATGCTCCAAACTTCGGCTTGGGCTTTCCAATTCAACTGATCAGACGTTAATCCTCCAAATTCGCGATCGAAATCTTTGGTAGTTCGATCTATTTCGTTTAACAAAAAAATGATGTTTGTCATAAGAATAATGTAATTTTAATTTTTAATCCTAAATTTTGATTTGTTATACTGAAACTAAATTGGTTTGTGTCGTAAAACGAAGTTCTTGTTCGTTTTTGTGGCGAACAAGAATGTTCGCCGTACAGAACCACTTTTTATTCAGTATAATTAGTTTCATGGCTTTTGTAAAAACTAATTACTGCCCATTTTTTGCGAAGTTTAGGCTCTGTTCGGTCAAAAAAGGGGGTTCGTAAAAGCAGTTTTTCGACTCGTAATTGGTGATGCCCTGTTTTTAAATGTCTTAGATCGAGCATGGTTTCATAGACTTTTTGATTCGTTTGAGGCAAGGTATGTGCCGTCCAGCTTGTTAATTCAATCAGTGAATCGTTCAGGTAAAAACGGTACAGATCGGGTATAGCTTGTGGTTTTTTCCAATGTAGCGTATCAATCGTTTTTCGAAAATCAGTCTTAAACTGTCGGAGATAATTTTCGTCTTCGCCATAATACGCCAAATAAAGGTTCATTTGGGAAGTATTAATCACATCTTTTGGCAATAAAATTCGGGCAAAACGGCTATTAGGTATTTGGTGATTGGCAAAAAACCAAGATTTGTTTGCCCATTTGATCTCCTCTTCGCCCAAATTAATTTCTTGAAAATACAAATAAAAATCCTTCGTGTCGGCAATAACAAAAGGCGTAGTCGAAATTATAATTGCCGAAAGATACAAGGTCATTTTCCATTTCCCTACGTTGCTCGAATAAATAGCTTGTAAAGTGCCTTGTAGCGTCTTAGCCAATTTTTTTTGGAAGGTATTTTTTTTGAAAATGAAAGTAGATACGCCAAAACCGATCAGAGAAATTAAAAATAGGAGATAAATAGTAAAAAAATCTAAATCAAAAAAGCGGTAAATAAACAAGAGAAACGCCAAATATAGCGTGATGGGCAACAAGGACAGCGACAGAATAAGCGGAATCCCAAAAGCGGTACTGCACACTTTTTCGAGCCAAAGCACCAAACTAAGCGGCTTGGCATAGTCCAATTTTTTGGAAAAACTAAACAGATTTTCGTTGATTACGCCATGCGGAAAAGCGTAGCTCAAGCCCAAAACGCCCGCCCAAGCAAAACGCAAGCAGAGATGCGAAATAAAAAAAATTTTAAAAATATTAATAATAAAAGAAAGGTATAGCAAAACTATCCAACCGCCTATAAAATTAATGCCATAATCTTGGATCAGGGCAACTGAAAAATTATAAAGCTGGTGCGGAAAAGCGAAAATGAATGCCAAAACAATGCCCGAAATAATGACTTCAGGCTCCCAACTGTTTTTCTGAAGATGCTCCAACCATGTTAGGTCTTCAGCCATTTTCTCTGCATTTTTGTTTTCTTTAGCGTTATTTTCCGTCATGTAGGGTATATAATGTTTTGATTTTGAGGCATTTATTTTTTTGCCATTTCCTCTTTTACCATATTCAGTGCCGAAGAAGTCCCAATTCGGTCTGCTCCAGCTTCTATCATTTTCAGGGCTTGCTCTAGAGTTTTGATACCGCCCGATGCTTTTACGCCCACTCTTTCCGAAACCGAACGGCGCATTAACCGCACGTGCCGTTCGGAAGCCCCTTCAGGAGCAAAACCCGTTGAAGTTTTGACGAAATCTGCCCCCGCATCTTCACAAATTTGGCAAGCCCTTATAATTTCTTCATCAGTAAGGTAGGCTGTTTCCAAAATCACTTTCATAAGACAATTTCCCTGATGAATAATTTTAGAAAAATGAGCCAATTCGCCTTTTACCCAAACCATGACACCCGTTTTGAACGCAGAAAGGTTCATCACAATATCGAGTTCGGTTGCACCATCAGCAAGCGCCGTTTGCAATTCTTTTTCTTTGACTTCCGAACGTTGGTAGCCCAACGGAAAACCAACTACCGTAACCAAGCCAATATCGGCATTTTGCAAATCTCTTTTTGCTTTTTTTACCCAATAGGGCGGAACGCAAACGCCTGCGTAGCGGTACTGCAAAGCCTCCTCGCAAAGTGCCTCAACCTCACCCGAAACCAAAGTCGGTTTGAGGATTGTAGCTTCCAAATAAGATGCAATCGGTTTCATTAAAATCGTATTTAAAAAGATATTTTTTCAAATGCTAAACTAATAAAAACCATTTACAAATACAAATAATAGGGTTTGAGGTACTCGACAAATTGGGCGGTGTAGGTTTGCGGTTTTTCAAAAATAATCAATTCTGCGGTTTCTAAGCGTGTTTTTTCCTTTCCAAAAACACTTATTATGCGGTGCGCCTTTCGATCAGCAAAGTTTTGTATTCGTATTTCTTTTTGAATAAATAAACCCTTGTTTTCCAAATCTTTTTCCAAAATCTGCATTTCAGGCATGGGCAAAATCACCCAAAAACTGCCTTTTTTGGCAAGCAAAAGGCACACACTTTCTGCCAACTCTGAAAAAGAAAGGGTTTGGTTGTGTCGGGCAATATTTTTGGCGGTATTTGCGGAAAGCGTACTTTCAACAAAATAAGGTGGATTACAAATAATCAAATCGTATAAATTTGGTTTTTCTGTGGTTTCTCTGTTTTGCTTCGCAAAATCCTGAACGGCTTTTTCTATCAATTGGATTTGTTTTTCAAAGCCATTTCGTAAAAAATTGTCTTTTGCTTGCCCCGCTGCGGCGGGTTCTATTTCGAGGGCGGTGATTGGTAAAGTAAGATTTTTTTGGGCTAAAAACATGGCTAAAAGTCCTGTTCCTGTCCCAATATCGAGGGCGTTTTGGGCATTTTCAAGCTCCGTCAAAGCACCCAAAATACACGAATCAGTCGATACTTTCATGGCACAACGATTCTGCCAAACAGTGAATTTTTTGAACTGAAAATAGTCGTTTTTGGGCATAAAATTTAGTTTAGGAGCAAATAAAAAGCGAAAATTTTAAAAATTTTCGCTTTTTTATACTCAATCAAATTGAATTTACTGTAGCATAGGCTTTAGCCTGTGTCTACAGATCAAAACCAATTTAGTTTCAGTGTAGATTCATTTTTATTTACCTTTCCCCTTTGCATAAGCATCTTTCAGCGTTACACTTAGGTTAAAAACCAAATTTTCATTTCTCGAATCGGGATCAACTACAAAATAACCTTTCCTTTCGAATTGGAAATATTGCCCTAATTTCGCCTCTTTCAAAAACGGTTCGAGTTTGGCATTTTGCAAAACTTTCAAAGAATTTGGGTTTAAAAATTCCTTAAAATCTTTGTTTTTGTCGCCTTCGGGGTCTTCGACACTGAAAAGGCGGTCATAAATTCGGATTTCGGCAGAAACCGCTTGCGGAGCATAAACCCAATGCAAGGCGCTTTTTACTTTTTTGCCTGTTTTGTCTTGTCCGCTTTTGCTTTCGGGTTCGTAGGTGCAGCGCACTTCCACAATTTCTCCCTTTTCGTTTTTCAAAACCTCGTTGCATTTGATAATATAGGCATATTTCAAACGCACTTCCCGATCAACAGCAAGGCGATAAAAATCCGCAGGCGGATTTTCCATAAAATCCTCTTGTTCTATAAAAATTTCCCTCCCAAAAGGCATTTGGCGTTTGCCGCTTTCGGGTTTTTCGGGATTGTTATCCGCTTCCAAATACTCAACTTGCCCTTCAGGATAGTTTGTAATCACCAATTTTAAAGGCTCAAGAACGCCCATGCCTCTTTGCGCGCGTTTGTTCAAATCCTCACGCACACAAAACTCAAGCAAAGACATATCGATAATATTATCTCGTTTGGCAATGCCAATTTTTTCGGCAAAATAATGGATAGATTCGGGCGAATATCCCCTGCGGCGTATCCCCGAAATAGTCGGCATACGCGGATCGTCCCAGCCTTTTACGTATTTTTCCTCGACCAGCTGCAAAAGTTTTCGTTTGCTCAAAACCGTATAATTGATGTTCAAACGGGCAAATTCGATCTGTTGCGGGTGAAAAGTTTGCAAAGAATCCAAAAACCAATCGTACAAAGGACGATGCACCTCGAACTCCAGCGTACAAACCGAATGGGTAATTCCCTCCAGCGAGTCGCAAAGTCCATGGGCAAAGTCGTACATGGGGTAAATATTCCATTTGTCGCCTGTGCGGTGGTGTTTTGCTTTGCGGATTCGGTAAATAATCGGGTCGCGAAGGTGCATATTGGGCGAAGCCATGTCTATTTTGGCACGCAAAACCTTCGAACCGTCCGCAAATTCACCGTTTTTCATGCGTTCGAACAAATCCAGATTTTCCGCTACCGAACGAGTCCGAAAAGGGCTTTCTTTGCCCGCTTCCGTAGGTTTTCCACGCATTTCCGAAATCTGGTCGGGTGTAAGGTCGCAAACGTAGGCGTGTCCGCTTTGCACCAAAGCTACGGCATATTGATACAGTTGATCAAAAAAATCAGAAGCAAAATATTTGCGTGTTCCCCAATCAAAACCCAACCATTTTACATCTTTTTCGATGGCTTCTACGTATTCGGTATCTTCGGTTACAGGATTGGTATCATCAAAACGCAAATTGCACAAACCCTTGTATTTTTGTGCTAAACCAAAATTCAAACAAATAGATTTGGCGTGTCCCAGATGCAAATAGCCATTGGGTTCGGGCGGGAAGCGCGTATGCACTCTGCCCCCGTTTTTGCCATTTTTTAGGTCTTTTTCTATGATTTCCTCTATGAAATTCAGCGATTCGTGTGTTTTTTCGACTGTTGAGGTTTCGCTTTTAGCCATAATAACAGATGTAAGTTAGGATTACGTTTTAAGAGCCGCAAATATAAGGTAAAAATAAAACCTGAATTTTCATTTTTCAAAAAAATCTGAAAAATATTTGTGCCTAATTTACTTATTGCTTAATTTGCAAGACGAAAAACCACCTTACTTCATTATCTCATGCGTGAAAAAATACGATTTCCTTTATTGGAATGGATCAAACAAAAGCACCATGTCTTAGGTCAATTTAAAGATACGGATTTGGAATTATATCTCGATTTCGAAAATAGTCCGCTTATTTTTGAAATAATTGAAGAAAATAGTGATAAATTTTCTCGTATTCTCTTTGAAATTTTATCAGGTCGTTATAACGAACACTTGTATAGAAAAGAAGTAGTTTCAGCGGTGGCTCAAAATGTAACGGCTATGAAATTTGCGAAAGGAAAATTGGAAAACCGAAAACAACTCAATATTAGGATATATTGTAAGGAATATTTTAAAGAAAAAGACCATCAGCAAAACAAACGCATTGTGATGGCGGAAGTCATCGAACACAAAAATACCGACATGGACAAAAAATTGCGTACTTTTATCAATAAAATTGGCACTTATGAATACGACTTCTCGGATATCGAAACAGGAAATGGAAATAAAACTTAACAAGTTTGTTTCTACACTTCGCAAAGATGATGAAATACAATTTGCGGCGGAAATGTTACATTTGGATTTCATGCACCTCGTCAAGCAACGCATGGACGAACTCGGCATTTCGAAAAGCGAATTAGCGGCGAAAGTAGGCACTTCGAAAGGTTATATTTCGCAACTGTTTAGCGGCGACCGATTGGTCAATCTGCTCATGATTGCTCGCTTGCAACAGGCTTTGGACATTCGTTTCGAGATTGTCCCGAAAAAAAATATAAGTATTCCATAGCCCGAAGGCTATGGGAAATTTTTTTACTCACAAAATTCCAAACACCATTTTTATTTTTAAATTTATGCTTTCTGAAACTTCTTTTATTAGTTATAAAAATAACATTTTTTCGGAAAATGTTATTTTTCTCTTTTTATTTTCTCTTTTGTTTGCCTGCTCGACTTCGAAACCGACCGTAATTGCGGAAAAAACGCCTGAAATTCCCAAAGAAAACAAAGCGGCACGCATAGACTCGACTGTTAAAACAGTTTCTGTTCGCAAGCCCGAAGACTACGTAAAAACCGAAGCCGCCTTCGTGGATAGTATCCTCAAAATCAAGGAGTACGAAAAAGATTTTACAGGCATTTGCATTTACGACATAGAAGAAAAAAAATACATTATTCAACACAACGCCAAGCGTTATTTTACACCCGCTTCGAATATCAAACTCCCGACTTTTTATGCGGCGCTCAAACTTTTGGGCGATTCCGTTCCTGCCTTGCAGTATTTGGAAAACAAAGATTCTTTGATTTTTTGGGGAACAGCCAACCCCACTTTTCTGCACCCCGAACTGCCCGATTCGGCGGCTTTGCATTTTTTGAAAAAAACAAAGAAAAAAATCTATTTTTCTGCTCAAAACTTTTCCGATCCGCATTTTGGCTACGGCTGGGCTTGGGACGACTACGACACCTATTATTCGCCCGAAAAATCCGTTTTTCCTATTCATGCCAATATTATTCGTTTTGCAGGAAAAGGGCAATCGGTTAGGGCTTCGCCACTTTTTTTCCAAAAATATTTGCGAAAAAATGAAAAAATAAAAACCGACACATGGGCTATCGAACGTAAAATGGAAAGTAACGATTTTAGCTACCAAATTCAGAATTTACCCAAAGAACAGCAAGCCGACATTCCTTTCCGAACTTCTAAAGAACTGGTTACGAGTTTTTTAGGCGATCAGATAAAGAAAAAAATCAATCTGATCGAGCGCCCGATCTATGCCAACGAAACACCAAAAACCTTGTATTCTTTCCCTACAGATACGCTTTACAGGCTCATGATGCAGGAAAGTGATAATTTTTTGGCGGAGCAAATTCTGCTCATGTGCGCCCAAAAAGTTCCAAATGGAAATCGAAATATTAGTTCGAGGCTTGTGATCGATTTTGTGATGAAAAACTATTTTGCCGACCTTAGCGATACGCCCAAATGGGTTGATGGTTCGGGGCTTTCGCGCTACAATCTTTTTACCCCGCGCTCTTTTGTCGAAATTTTGCTAAAAATCCAAGCCGAAATAGCCCAAAAACCGAACGGAAATAAAGAACTTTTCGAAATTTTGCCCGTAGGCGGTAGAACAGGCACACTCCGAAATATTGCGATTTACAAACAAAACGAACCTTTTGTTTTTGCTAAAACAGGAACTTTGAGCAATATGCACAACCTAAGCGGTTTTTTGATGACGAAATCGGGCAAAAAACTGTGTTTTTCGTTCATGAACAACCATTATTTGGAAACGAATGCCACAATCCGCAACCGCATGGCACAAATCCTGACCGATTTTTATTTATATTATTAATCCTTGTAAGATAAAATCTTGATTGAAAATATGATTATTTATTATTTTTTTCAAAAAAAACACTACCTTTGTCAAAATTTTTAGGATTTTAATTTTATTCTCTTTTTTAAAAAA
Source organism: Cytophagales bacterium (assembly GCA_013297565.1). Classification (GTDB taxonomy): domain Bacteria; phylum Bacteroidota; class Bacteroidia; order Cytophagales; family Thermoflexibacteraceae; genus JAAFHK01. Next base: position 1,213 of record JAAFHK010000048.1, on the reverse strand, counting down.
TGGTAGCAACATACGTTCCATACAAAGTAAAAGACCTTTCGCTTGCCGAATGGGGCAGAAAAGAAATTCGTTTGGCAGAAGCCGAAATGCCAGGTTTGATGGCATTGCGCGAACAGTACGGCAAAACTAAACCGCTAAAAGGCGCAAGAGTTGCGGGCTGTCTGCACATGACTATCCAAACGGCTGTCCTGATCGAAACCCTTATCGAACTGGGCGCAGAGGTTACATGGTCGTCTTGTAATATATTTTCAACCCAGGACCACGCCGCCGCCGCTATTGCCGCACGTGGAATAGCCGTTTATGCTTGGAAAGGCATGACTGCTGAAGAATTTGATTGGTGTATCGAACAAACCTTGTTTTTTGGTGAAGACCGCAAACCTTTGAACATGATTCTTGATGACGGTGGCGACCTTACCAACATGGTTTTGGATCAGTTTCCTGAATTTGTGCAGCACATCAAAGGTATTTCGGAAGAAACCACTACAGGCGTTCATCGTCTTTATGAAAGAGTTAAAAAAGGCACTTTGCCAGTGCCTGCCATTAATATTAACGACTCGGTTACGAAATCAAAATTTGATAACAAATACGGCTGTCGTGAGTCTTTGGTAGATGCTATTCGCCGAGCTACCGACATCATGATTGCGGGTAAAGTATCCGTAGTAGCAGGTTATGGCGATGTGGGCAAAGGTTCTGCCGCTTCGTTGAGAGGAGCTGGAGCAAGGGTGATTGTTACAGAAATCGACCCAATTTGTGCTTTGCAAGCCGCTATGGACGGTTTCGAGGTAACAACCATGACAAAAGCAATCCAGTTGGCGGACATCGTAGTTACGGCTACAGGCAACGTGAATATCGTACGTGCCGAACACTTTAAAGCCTTGAAAGACAAAGCGATTGTCTGCAATATCGGACACTTTGATAACGAAATCGACATGGCTTGGCTAAACGAAAACTACGGACATACCAAAACGCAAATCAAACCACAAGTTGATATGTACGATTTGAACGGAAAAGACGTAATCGTATTGGCTGAAGGTAGATTGGTCAATTTGGGTTGTGCTATGGGACACCCTTCTTTCGTCATGTCAAACTCTTTTACCAACCAAGTTCTGGCACAACTCGAACTTTGGCAGAATTCGAAAAGCTACGAAAACAAAGTCTATATGTTGCCTAAACACCTTGACGAACAAGTGGCGCGTTTGCACTTGGCAAAAAT
>JAAFHK010000478.1 GCA_013297565.1 Cytophagales bacterium | reverse complement strand
TGAGTTTTTTATGAAAGATTATAATTATAATTCCCGAAAATACGAAACCAAATTGATGGATACGGAATTAACGGACAATCAGGGAAAAGTGCAAAATTCTACATGGGGAAGAAATGAAAATAACATTTCTTTGGTCATTAGCAAAGGGGCGGATATTTTGCGAACAGATCGGGCTTATTACATAGATCACCGTTACGAAAAAGAAGAAAATGAGACTTATAAAACTTCTTTTTTTACGGATAGGGCAATTTACAGACCTTCGCAAACGGTGTATTTTAAGGCAATTTTGTTGAAACAAAAAGGCGATCAGCACGAAATTGTTTCAAATGAAAATGTAAAAATTGTATTTTCCGATCCAAATTTACAAAAAATTAATGAATTGGTATTAAAAACTAATGAATACGGAACGGTTAGTGGTTCGTTTGTCGCACCTGCTACAGGACTAACGGGTGAAATGCAACTTTTTATGTTTTTTGAAAATAGTGATAAGAGGATAGTCGGTTCTATAGACTTTTCTGTAGAGGAATACAAACGTCCGAAATTCGAGGTGGGTTTCGAAAAATTGGAAAAGTCCTATAAATTGGGCGAAAAAGTCGAGGTAAAAGGTTGGGGAAAAGCCTTTTCAGGAGCAAACATCGATAACGCTAAAGTACAATTTCGGGTAGTGCGCCGCGCCACTTTCAAGCGTTGGTGGTGGTGGGACGCGCGTCCCAATTCCCCGCAAATGGAAATTACGAATGGGGAAAGCATTACGGACGAAAAAGGTACGTTTATGATTGATTTTGAGGCAATTCCCGACCTGAAAATCGATCCTGCTACAAACCCGACTTTTACCTATACGGTCTATGCCGACATCACCGACCTGAACGGTGAAACCCATTCTGCCCAAAAAGAGGTCGTTTTGGCTTATACGGCTTTGGATTTGGGGACGAATTTGCCCGAAAAACTGAATTTGGATCGTTTGCCCAAAAATGGTTTTGAATTGATTAGCAAAAATTTGGAAGGCGAGTTTGAACCCACAAAAGGCAATTTGACGATTACACGCCTCAAAACGCCCGATCAGGTTTTCAGAAAACGAAATTGGACGCAACCCGATCAGTTTCTGATGAGCAAAAACGAATATTACAGCCTTTTTCCCTTCGATGCCTACCAAAACGAAGATCAAATGCGGTTTTGGGAAAAAGACAAAGAGGTTTTGAACGAAGCCTTTGATACGGAAAAAAGTAAGAAAATAGACATTTCGAAGCTCAAATCAGGAGCATATTTTGTACAAATTAAGGCTAAAGATCGATTTGGGGCTGAAGTCCTGACCGAACAATACATTACGGTTTTCGAGGAAAAAACGGATCGAATGCCTTACAAAATGGCGGATTGGATAGTACCGATCAAGACCGTAGGCGAACCTACAGAAAAAGCGCAATTTTTGGTCGGGACGGCTTGGGCAAACACGACTTTGTTTTACGAAATCGAACACGAAGGCGAAATTATTAGCCACGAACGTTTGAAACTGTCTGAAAATCAAAGGCTTGTGGAAATAGAAATTGCAGAAAAACATCGCGGGAATTTTGGGGTGCATTTCTTTTTTTGTCGTGAAAACCGAATGTTTCGGCACGAAGAATTAGTAAGTGTGCCGTACTCGAACAAGGAATTGGAAATCAAATTCGAAACTTTCCGCAATAAACTGCAACCTGCGGAAGCCGAAGAATGGAAATTGAAAATTTCGGGCAAAAAGGGCGAAAAAATTGCCGCCGAAATGGTCGCTACCTTGTATGATGCTTCCTTGGAAACGTTTAGGGGACATGGTTTTTACTTCGATATTTTGGATTACAACCATTTGCAACGCCGATGGACACCTGAAACTTTTAATATTACCAATTCCTCGCTTCGCAACCTTTGGAAAAATGAATACCAAAACCCACAAGACAGGCAATACGATTACCTCGATATGATGGGTTTGACTTGGTATGGTTTTCAAAACAGAGGATACAGAAATGGGGAAAGTGATGAAGAAGAAAGTTTTGGGGCTGGTGATGATGCAGGCGGGGAAGGCGGAATGGCTAATGAAGTAGGTGCTATGCCACAAGCCGAAATGTCGATGTCCATGGCGGTGAGTGAAAGTCCAAAAGCCCGAAATGGGGATAGTGAAAGGAAGGAAAAACCTACCGAAGCCTCACCCGAACCTGAAGAAAAAGCAGGAAAAAAAGAGGACTTTGGGAATGTAAAAGCAAGGTCGAATTTTAATGAAACGGCTTTGTTTATGCCTCATTTACAGACAGATAGCGAAGGAAATGTGATCATCAAATTCACGATTCCCGAAGCGCTTACGAAATGGAAAATGTTGGGTTTTGCGCACACCAAAGACTTGAAATTTGGCTTCACGCAAAACGAATTGCAAACCCAAAAAGATTTGATGATCGTACCCAATGCCCCCCGATTTTTTAGGGAAAATGACAAGATGACGTTTATCTCAAAAATTACCAATCTGTCGGACAAAGACCTGAACGGCGAGGCAAAAATCGAGTTTTTTGATGCCCTGACCAATAAAAATATCGATGCGGTTTTGATCTCGAAAGACCTCAAAACGGTTTTGCCTTTTACCGCCAAAGCAGGACAAAGTACGGTCGTTTCTTGGAATATTACCATTCCCGATGCGCAAGCACAGGCAATTACTTACCGAGTTTTGGCAAAGGCAAATAATTTTTCGGACGGAGAAGAAATGACTTTGCCCGTCCTGACGAACCGAATGTTGGTAACGGAAACCATGCCGCTTTCGGTGCGGGAAGGGCAAGAAAAGACCTTTGTTTTCGAAAAAATGGTTAATAATTCCTCAAAAACCTTAAAAAATCACCGCTTTAGTTTCGAAATGACTGCCAATCCTGCATGGTACGCTATCGAGGCTTTGCCGTACCTGATGGAATATCCGCACGAATGTGCCGAGCAAACTTTCAGCCGTTTTTATGCCAACAGCATAGCCGCACACATTGCGAACAGTTCCCCGAAAATAAAAGCCACTTTCGAAACTTGGAAAAATACCAATTCGGTTGAACTAACATCGAAATTGGAACAAAACCAAGAATTGAAAAACCTGATCCTAAACGAAACGCCTTGGGTAGCCGAAGCGAAGGACGAAACGGAACGCAAAAAACGCTTAGGGACGCTGTTCGATATGGCGAGAATGGGGGCGGAACTTTCGAAGGCTTTGACTAAACTCGAAAA
>JAAFHK010000477.1 GCA_013297565.1 Cytophagales bacterium | reverse complement strand
TTTTGATCAAAGAAAAATGGTTTTTTTAGGAAAAACAGCCAAAATTCCTTTGCTTATACTCAATCAAAAATGGACAAATATTGCGAACATTGTTGTTCGCCACGAAACAGTTTAGTTTCGGTATATTTTTTACAAATCCTCAATTTCCGCCACTACGAAAGTGCTACCACCCACATAAATCATGTCTGTAGGTTTTGCTTGCGTTTTGGCATACTGAAAAGCCGTATTGACATCTGGGATCGTAAGTCCTTGCAAACCAAATACTTGTGCTTCTTCGGTCAGGGTTTTGGCATCTAAGGCTCTCGGAATTTGGGCTTGACAAAAATAATATTTGGCGTTTTTGGGCAAAAGTTGCAGAATTGGGCTACGATCTTTATCGCCTACTACGCCAAAAACAATGTGCAAATTTTCGTAATTTATTTCCGCCAACTGCTCCGTAACCCAGCGGATTCCACCTTCGTTATGTGCCGTATCTGCCACAATTAGGGGTTTTTCGCCCAAAATCTGCCAACGCCCTTTCAAGCCTGTAGTTTGTGTTATGCTTGCAAAACCTGCTTCAATGTGGGCTTTTCCTACTTTCCATTTGGGTTCTAAAAGCTCCAAAACTTTCAAAACACCGCCTATATTTTTGGTTTGATAATTTCCTTGCAACTCACAAGTTAGATCGGAAAAATACCATTTTCCATTTTTCGAAACGGTATATTTTTTTCCGTTGAGGTGTTTTATTTCAAATTCCTGATCGGCAAAGTACAATGCGGCGTTTTCTTCTTTTGCTTTTTTCTCAAAAACCTCCGCCACTGCTTCCTGTCTTTCGCTAAGGATAATCGGGGTATTTTTTTTAATAATTCCCGCTTTTTCAGCCGCTATTTTTGGCAAAGTATCACCCAAAAAAGCCTGATGATCATAGCTAATATTGGTAATAAGGCTGATTTCGGGTTTTAAAATATTGGTCGCATCGAGCCGCCCGCCCATACCCACTTCCACAATGGCAATGTCGATTTTGTGTTCGGCAAAATAAGCAAAAGCCAAAGCCGTACTCATCTCAAAAAACGAAGGTTCGAGAGCGCTCATAAAACCTTGGTAACTACTTACAAAATCCGCAACTGCCTGTTTTTCAATCGTTTGTCCGTTGATTCGGATACGTTCCGAAAAATCCTTGAGGTGCGGAGAAGTAAAAAGCCCAACCCTGTAACCTGCCGCCTGAAGCACTGCCGCCAAGAGGTGCGCCGAACTTCCCTTGCCGTTCGTACCGCCCACATGAACACTCCGAAAACGGTTTTGTGGATTGCCCAGATGCTCGCAAAAAGCCTCAATATTGTCCAAACCCGCTTTGTATGCCCGCCAGCCAACTTGCTGAAACATAGGCAGTTGATCATAAATATAGCGAATTGCCTGCTCGTAATTCATGGTTTTATCGTCTAATTTCTCCCACAAAAACAATTCGATTTTCTTCTAATTGTTCCTCTGCTATCAAGTCGCAATATTGCAAAAAATGGCTTCGAAACCAATCTCTCGAATACCAATCTGGGAAAATTTGCCCTTGAGTGCCGTCATGAAGTCCCAGAGGCATGAATTCGATTGCCAAATAACGTTTGCTGTAGCGCAAAGCCTCTACGAAAATCTGCTCAATCGGAATTTTTTGAGTAAGAATCAAATGGTGCGTTACTGCCAAAGCCACAACCAAATCACTTTTGAAACGGCTTTCAGGATTTTGGCTAAAAGACTGGGTAGTTGGAAAACGGAAATTGAACAAAACAGGGAAAAGTTTGGCATTATTGGGATTGTTTCGGAACATCGAATCGATGGCTTGTTCGTCATAATCGGAACAAATCACGTAGCCCAAATCCAAGCGTTCGAGCAAAAGTTTGGCGAAAACGCCCTGATTTCCTGCTATTTCGAAAATCGTTTTGATGGGCAGTTTTCCTAAAATTTCGACAATCCGATCAAAGCGTGGCGTAGATCGGATCGTTCCATTTTGGTAAAAATGGTTGTGATAATCGCCCCACATGGTATTTTGTTGGGCAGGTTTTAGCTTTTCTACTTTCGTTATTAATTTGCCAAAATCCGTTTTTTGGAAAGGCAGAAGGCTGTTTTTGTGCAGAAATAAAAGAATTTTTCCAAAAGGCATTTTTTCAACTTTTTCCAAATGATTGGCAAGGCGTGTGAATTTGAAAAAACGGCGTGCCATTTTTTGGAAAAAAGAAAGCCCAAAAACAGACCGCAAAAAAGGATATTGCAAAGCCAAAAATGCTTCGTGTGGCAAGGAACTGCTACCGCCTACGATTTTTTGACTAATAAAAAAGCCCGTTTTTTGAGCCAAACGCAAAACGTACCAATAACGCCCCAAAAATTCTTCATAAGCCGCCCAATGTTGGCTTTTTTCAGGAATCGGTCGAAAACTTCCAAAATCGATAAAAAAAGGATTCGTTCCTTCGAAAAGAATGTTGTAAGGGTGGCAATCTTTGGTTTCGTAGCCGTAGGTTTGGGCAATTTGGTTGGTTCGCAAAAGGCAAATTGCCGCCGCCTTCAGCATCTCGAACGACCATTCGTAGGGATAGCTAATGGGCAAAATTGCCTGATGTTGCAAAACCATTCCGAAGCCATCAACTTGATAATCAACGATTTGCGTTTGAGGAAAAAGTTTTTCATCGCTTAATCGTGCGATCAAACCACTCTCAAGCACTTGGCGTACCGCCGAAACCGAAGCAGGATAAATAGCCCTGAAAACTTGGTTTTGATAAAAAAAAACCCTCCCAATGTCATCAACGACTGAGAGGTTTGAGAACTGAATATCTTGAATTTTGAGTTGCACGAACGGAAATAGGGTTAGAAATTTGTCTTCTTTTATATAATTTTTTGGGTTCGCAAGTCTTGGACTTCTTCCACAGTTAAATCTGTTCCTTTAACAATTAAATCGTTATTCAAACCTAATGCAATAAGATTTTTGGCAATTTCAATTTGCTTAGCTAATTCTGCTTTCTGCACAACCAGCATTTTTTCTGTTATGCCATCGGCTTCTCTCATGAGAGCATAATCGTAAGCCTCCAAATCTTTTCGTGTCCATGTATGTTTGTCCGCTTCGGTATAAGCCGATTTCAGACCTTCGTCATCTATATTTGAGGGAATAAGCCTCAAATTTTCTGCATTTTTGATAAAATACACCCATTTTTCTACTAAACTTTCCAATTCTTGCTCATGTTTTGGAATTTGGGTAATTCTATGAAGTTAAAATCCAAATCTTT
>JAAFHK010000475.1 GCA_013297565.1 Cytophagales bacterium | reverse complement strand
GGTTGAAATCGTAGGACAAGACACGATAAAAAAGGTATTTAAAATTTCACGCCAACAATTTAGAGCATTATCTAAGGAAGAAAAAGAAAAGTATCAAAACTTAATTCGTGATATGAATTATCGTGAATTTAAGGAAGGTAAGTATATAATGCCTTGTCTTAAACCTAAAAACATAGGATCATATTTTTTTATAGAAAATTATGAGATGTTTTTACCATTATACACACAAGAGGAAGAAAAACAAGCCTTTAGTTTATTTGGGGCGGGTTGTAACCCTTTATTATATGAGGGTAATAAAATTTTGCTTAAGCGAACGGGTGATACATTAAAAGCCGTTTTTACATCTGAAAAGGTATATTTTAATTTTGATGTTTATGTTATTAAACTACAAGAAAATAATATAAAATTTCATAGTTTTCGTATTGAAGAAATCTACCAAGTATTTACTGCGATTCTTAATTCTTTAATTACTACTTATTATCTACAAATTTGTAGCATGAAAAGGCAAAATAGCTCTTTTACTAAAAATAATGTAGATGATATTAAAAATTTACCCATTCCCCATCTCGAAGATGAACCCCAATTAGTTACCCAAATTTCCCAAAAAGTGCAGGAAATTATGGAGGTAGCGAAGTTGTTGCCTAATTCTAAAGACCAATATAACACTCTCAAAGAAGAAATCGATGAGTTGGTGTTTGAGTTGTATGATTTAGATATTTTAGAAATTCAGAGGATAAAGAATTTTTTTGTTTCTGAAAAATTAGCGGCTCAAGAAAACGATTTTAAAAATTATTGCAAAGCCTTGAAAGATACTATAGAATGGTTTTTTTTGGCAGATATTGATTTAAAATTTTATTCTGCTACTAATGATCCGCTTGGTTTTGCAACTATAGGTATCTTTTTTTCCGTAGTTGATAGCCCAAAAAATCCTGAAGCACAACAAGTTTCGAAATATACGATTTGGGAGGCACTACAAAAAAACTTAACAGAAAAATATTATAATATGAAGTCAATTCTTTATGGTGAAGATTGTATTTACATCATAAAAGAAAATAAATTGGCTAATTGGACAGAAACTAAAGGCTTTGAAGATGGTCGTACTATTTTAACCCAGCTTAAAAGAATATGAATTACGATAATTTTTTGGATAAACTTCATGAGATCGAGGAAGAAAGCAAACTTTTGCGATCACAAAACGAACATTGGAAAAAACTCATACTCTCTTGTCTGTTAGAATGTTATGATACTCAAAAAAATAACATTCAAAAAGACTTGGCGAAATTTGATGGAAAAGGTCAGATTGAAGACTTTATCAAAGATAAAATGAGCGCATGGCTGAATAATACCCGAAAATTTAGCAGAAATGTAGAGATGGGGATTAAACTTACTGTTATTCAGGAAGACAAAACAGTAAGCGGTATAGAAGGATACCATGATTTACGATTTGTACATTCTGCATGGGATCAGGATTTCATCTTCGAGTGTAAGTGTATTGGAAGTAGCAAAAACAAAAGCGAAAATCCACAAGTCGATATGCAAGAAAGTGATTTGAAACAATACGTTTATAACCATTCTAAAACTAAGCCTGACGGTGGTGTATATCGCTACCTCACAGGAAAATATGCCTATAATTCCAATACAAAGCAGGCTTTAAATTTCGGCGGCATGATTGGGTTTCTGTTAAAAGGAAATATCGAAAGAACGATTGAGAAAATTTGTGATAGATTAGAAACCGAAAAATACGGAAAAGAAAACTATCCCGAACCTACAATTACCCGCCAAAGTATTGAAAATCAGCCTTTTACTTTTAATAGTTCTCATCAAAGATTTATCGCCCAAAAACCCGATGCTAAAGATATTTTGTTGCATCATCTTATTATGGATTTCACCATTTCCTAATCTTTCCTCTTATGCTCACCGACTTCGAAAATTTTTTGCGTTTCGAGAAGCGCTACAGCCGCCATACAGTGATTGCTTATACCACCGATTTGAAGCAATTTATGGCTTTTTATGCCGATCTCTATCCTTCGGAAAACTATCTTGATCAGGATTTTTTACAAAACCGTTTGAAAATTTTGGGCAAGGATCAATTAGATTTTTTTGAGATCAAACAGAATTTAGAAAAAATCCTTTTGGCACAAAACAATTTCGAAATCCCCGATTCTGCAAACGAATTACCGCCGATTCCGATAAATTTTGAGGCTGTGCCTATTTGGGAAGCCATGCATGAGGATATTCGATCTTGGATTATTTCTTTGGCAGAAGCCAAAAACGAAAACCGCAGTATTAACCGAAAAATAGCTACTTTACGAACTTTTTATAAATTCCTGATGCAAATAGGGCAGGTCGAAATCACGCCCATGCTCAAGATCAAAACTCTCCGAACCAAAAAACTTTTGCCTGCCTATGCCGAAGAAACTGAAATGTATCAATTAGTAAGCAATTATCCGTTTCCTGCCGATTTCAAAGGGCAGAGGGCAAAACTGGTCATGGAGCTTTTATACGGAACAGGCATTCGGCTTTCGGAACTGATCGGGATTAAGAAAAAATATATCGATTTGCGAAACCGAAATGTGCTAATTTTTGGCAAAAGAGGCAAAGAAAGAATTATTCCCTTGCACAAATCGCTGGTTGAGTGGCTCGAAATTTATTTGCGAAATTTTCCTTCACCTTGCGAATATTTGATCAGAACCGTAAAAGACGAACAGGCGTACTCTATGCTCATCTATAGAATAGTGCATGAAATTATTGTTGATATTTCGAATACTTCCAAACAAAGCCCACACGTCTTGCGGCATACTTTTGCTACGCATTTGCTCAACAAAGGCGCTGACCTGAATGCCATCAAAGACCTTTTGGGACACGCATCTTTGGCTTCTACCCAGATTTATACGCACAATACCACTTCACGCCTCAAAGAAGTGTATGAAAAAGCACACCCAAAAGCTAAATAAATAAGAAAAAGCGGATTTTTATTCGTATTTGATACGGCTCATGATGCTCCGCCCAAGCGTAACTTCGTCTGTATATTCAATTTCCGAACCTATTGGGATTCCGCGAGCTATAGTGCTGATTTTGAGGGACAAAGCCTGTAATTTTTTGGTAATATAAAAAGCGGTTGTGTCGCCTTCCATTGTGGCGCTCAAAGCCAAAATAATTTCTTTGACTTCCAAGTTTTGGCAACGCAGGCAGAGAGATTCGATTTGCAGATCGGAAGGACTTACGCCGTCAAGCGGAGAAATGA
>JAAFHK010000476.1 GCA_013297565.1 Cytophagales bacterium | reverse complement strand
TTTTATTTTTTTGTTTTTTATGGCTTTTTTGATTTATTTGAATGGAAAACTCATTTCTCATTTCCGATGAACAAAGTCCTTACCTACGCTTTTTTGTATCTAAAAGTAATTTATAGAGTTCAAGCCCTTCTAATGGTTTATATTTTGCTTTGTGTGGGGTTTGTTCTATCAAGAATGGTAAATTATAACGATTTATATGCAGATTTTTGTTCTATGATGATAGGCGTTTATTATGGTATGATTATGTTTTTAAGTAATTACAATCAACAAAAAATCAAATTATTCCGAGAAATTTATCAAATTGACCAAAGTACCACTATACTATCCAAATTCATTGTAGGGCATTTATTGATCGCAGGTTATTTATTGCCTTGCTATTTTACGGATTATCGCTTTGATTTTTTGAAAATAATCTATTTTGCCTTTGTCTTACTTATTTTGCTTTCCGAGTCGGTCGTGTTATTTTTGATTGTTTTGAGTTTGTTTGTGCTTATCAAAATTATTTATTTAGGTATGCCTATATTTTTATTCATTTTTTTACTTTTTCTTTTTTTAGTATTCCGTTTTTATTACACCAACTATCGAATTTATCAATGATTTCACTTAAAAATATTCACAAATCCTACCAAAAACCAGTTTTACAAGACTTAAGTTTTCAAGTTTCAGAAGGCGAGCCGGTGGCTTTGGTCGGAAATAACGGTTGTGGAAAAACCACTACCCTTAATGTTCTTTGCAATCTGACAGGTTTTCAGAAAGGCGAGTATCTTTTTGATAATCAGAAAGTTACGCATCAATACGTATCTTTCAAATCTCAATTAGGGATCGTGCTTGGCGAACCCTATTATATCGAGGAGTTTTCGGTCAGGGAATATTGGCAATTTGTAGCTAAGTTTCAGAAAGTCCCTAAAACTGAAATAGAAAAACGAATTACGGATTTATTCAATTTTTTGGACTTAGAAAATGACAAAAAAGCGATTAAAAATTTGTCTTCGGGCGGGAAAATGAAAGTAAGTTTGGGGGCGGCGCTAATCCATAATCCACGAGTTTTGATCCTTGATGAACCTTTTGTTAATTTGGACATTGCTACAACTGAAAAGGTAATGCAAATTTTGAAAAGTTTTAAAGGCAAGAAAACGATCTTTATTACTTCTCATCAGTTGGAATTGGTTTTGGAACTTTGTGATCGTTTTTTGATTATGCAAGCAGGAAAAATAAGTTTGGAACTTAATAAAGCCGATTACTCGGATTTGGAAAGCCTAAAAACAGTCGTAAAAAACCAATTAATCAGTCAAGAACCTACGCAAAATTTAGAGTGGTTATGAAATTCCTTTTTCTCTCCTTTGATGGGCGAGTCTATTTCCTGTTTTTGTGCCTTTGTTTTTTGCCCTAAGTTATTGGGCATTTGGGAATCAGATCGTTTAATTTATAATTTCGTTTTTTTTAACCCTTTTTAACAAGCCACAAAAGTATTTTTACTGTATTTTTGCCAAATAATTATTTTTGACCAAAAAAGGTAAATATGCGCCTCTCTATTATATTTTTACTTTTTATCTTCCTCAAAACCAGTCATTTAGCGGCTCAAGACCTTAAAGTGGAGGCACGCTGGATTCTGGACAAAAAAGAAGTCGAAATAGGTCAGCCTGTTCAGTTAGCCGTTTGGATCAAGCACGACCCCAATCTCGAAATCTTATTTCCCGATTCCGCCCACAGGCAGGTTTTTAACCCCTTTGATTGGCTCGACAAGGCATATTTTCCTACCCGAACCCAAAACGGAATCAGTACGGACTCTATAGTTTATACCCTTGCTACTTTCGAACTCGATAGCCTTCAGAGTTTAGAAATTCCTATTTTTATTCTCAAAGGCAAGGACACGACCATTGTTCGAACGCCCAAAATGGATTTGGTGATCAAACAACTAACCCAAAATTTGACCATTTCGGACAGCACCAAAACCATTTCGAATACAGAATATTGGGCAGTTGATCAAAATATTAACTATTTGTATTTGGGCATTGGTAGTTTGGTTTTGGTTTTATTGGGGATTATTTTTTACATAGCTTTTGGAGAACGAATTCGCCGAACTTACCGCTTGCGCCGTTTGCGTTTGCAGTTTTTACGCTTTATAAACGATTATGAAAAACTTAGTCAAAATACAAACGAAACGAAAGTTTTTGAACACGCCTTGCACGTTTGGAAAAATTATTTAGAAAATTTGCAAAAAATTCCTTTTACAAGTTATACTTCAAAAGAAATTGCCCTTTTGATCAATAATGAAGAATTGAACCAATCCCTCAAAAGCATAGATTTGGCTATTTACGGAAATATTATGGACGATCACACCCGAACCGCTTGGCAACAACTCAAAGCCTTTGCGGTGGAGGCTTACGAAAACAAAATACAGGAGGTGCGTGGTGAATAACGATTTTGAAGCCGCTTGGTACAATTTTTTTACTTGGTTTGCTCCCCAAACCTTTGCCCAATTCACTTGGGAAAAACCCTATTTTTTATACTTGATTTTGCTTTTGCCTACTTTGTATATTTTTCGTTGGCTTTTGCATTTCAGATACCGCCAAAAACTCGAAATTGCCCTCACCGAACAAAACGTTATGTCCTCGCCTTGGGCAATTATGCGGCATTTGTTGAGTGTTTTGATGATTTTTTTTGTCAGTCTTGTGTTGCTGGCGCTGGCGCGTCCGCAACTTACGAACGAAAAAATTGAACGTTGGACAGAAGGCATCGACATAGTCTTGGCGATGGATATTTCCGAATCTATGCAAATTCAGGATTTGCGACCCAACCGCCTCGAAGCCGCCAAGAAAATGGCTGAAAATTTTGTCAAAGGACGTTTTCAGGATCGAATTGGCTTGGTTATTTTTGCAGGAGATGCTTATTCGCTTTCACCGCTTACTACCGATTATGTTTTGCTCAATAGTTATATTGACAGCGTGGATTTTGATCTGATCGAAACGCGCGGAACGGCAATAGGCAATGCTTTGGCGGTTGCTACGAACCGTATGCGCGAGTCCGAAGCCAAATCGAAAGTGGTCATTTTGTTAAGTGATGGCGAAAATACCGCTGGTAGTATCGACCCAATTATGGCGGCGGGGCTTGCGGCAGAGGCACACAATATCAAACTTTATACCATTGGCATTGGGCGTGAAGGGCGAGTTCCCTATGGTACAGACCCTTTTGGCAATCCGCAATTTATAGAAAACAGCATGGACGAAAGCACCCTTCGGGAGAT
>JAAFHK010000474.1 GCA_013297565.1 Cytophagales bacterium | reverse complement strand
CATAAACTTTAATAAAAATAATCAATATTTGTAAAACGAACAAGAATGTTCGTTTTACTATAACTTAAATATTATTTTTTAACGTTTTAATTTGGAAAATAATTGGTAAAATATCGTTTGCATAAGTGAAGGCTTTCGTGCCAATAAAAATCGTATTTTTACGAATACAATATAATAATTAACCTTTAAAATATGAAAAAAATCATTCGTTTGTTCGCTATAGTGGGCTTAGGTTTTGTGTTACAATCCGAGTCTTGTACTTCCGAAGAAAATACAACTAAGGATAACTCGATTCCCGTTCAGTTAGCGGCTATCCGTCCGCCTTTCGAAGAAGACAATATGAACGCCCAAATCCAATCTTTTCAGCTCGATCCCAACGAAGCCAAAGAAGTAAGATTGCCAAATGGTACAAGTGTTTCGATTCCTGCGGATTGTTTCGTAGATTCGGAAGGCAAACCTTTGACCAAAGCGGTTGAGATAGAGTATCGTGAGTTTCATACGCCCGCCGAAATTATGGCAAGCGGAATCATGATGAACTATGATAGCGCAGGCACAAAAGGCTTTTTTGAGAGTGCGGGAATGTTTGATATTCGGGCTTTTTCCGAAGGAAAATCAGTCAATATTGCCCCAGAAAAGACGATTCAGATAAAAATGGCTTCTTTTGCCAAAGGCGTTTTCAATTCTTATTATCTCAACGAAGACAAAAAGGCTTGGGAATATTTGACAACGACTGATCCTGAAAAAAATAAGGAAAAAGAGGAAGCCTTAGATCGCTTAGTTCCACAATCCATTCGCCCTATCGAACCTAAAGCCTATCGTGAAGACACTTTTGTATTTGATTGGAAAATCGATACCTCCAAATTTCCCGAATTAAGGGACATGGAAGGCGTAATGTGGCAACATTTTGGAAAAGATGCGGCTGAAAACCCTGAAACTAATCAATGGATTTTTGATGAAAATTGGGGAAAAGTGGAATTGCGTTTGAAAGATGCCAACATGAGTTTGTACGAATTGAATTTGGAAAGCAAAAGTAAAAAATTCAAAACCAGCATTACGCCTGTTTTGAAAGGTTCGAAACTCAAAAAAGCACAAGAAGTTTTTGCTCAAAAAATGGTAGCTTACGAAAAAGCCCTCGTTCAACGCCAGCAAGAAGCAAGTCGCTTAAAAGATCAAGCCGATTTGGTGCGTAGTTTTCAGGTTAGCCGCATGGGAATTCATAATTTTGATCGCCTTTTCGAAACCAATAATCGAGTAGCTTGTCAAGCCGAATTTGATTTCGGGAAAGACATAAATTTGAATAACAACAAAGTGTCGGTTTATTTGATTCCTGAAGGCACTGAAGGAAGTGTGGTAGTGGCTTTTGAACCTTCGATGTGGTCTGAATTTTGGTTTCCTGCCGACCGTCCTTGCAAACTGGTCGCTATTTTACCCAATCATGAAGTTGCCGTTTTCACAAAAGAGGATTTTCGCAGGCTTGATATTAACGAAATCAAGAAAAGCAAAAAAGTTTCTTTGAAACTCAAACTTTTTGGTAGAGTAACTGCCATGACGGATTTGAAAGAGGCTTTAGCAAGAATTTAAACATAAGAAAACCCCGCAAGGTCTTGAAGACCTTGCGGGGTTTTCTGTTTTATACTGAAACTAAATTGGTCCTTGGTCGTAAAACGAACATTCTTGTTCGTTTCTCTGTGGCGAATAGAAATGTTCGCCTTACAAAAGCAATTTTGATTGAGTATATTAAACCGCAACAGCCGCTTTTTGCAAAACTCTATCGTAAATGGTTTCATACATAGGCATAATTTTGCTTAGTTCAAATTCCCGCGCTCGTGCCAAAGCATTTTGGCGAAAAGTTTCTAAATTTTCGTCCTTTAAAACGTACAAAGCATTTTTTACCATGTCTTTTACGTCCCCTACATTGCTCATAAACCCTGTTTTTCCCTGAATATTGAGTTCGGGCAAGCCGCCCGCATTCGAGGAAATAAGTGGAACTTCGCAAGCCATTGCCTCCAAAGCACCCAAACCAAAACTTTCGGATTCTGAAGGCATAAGGTACAGATCAGCAATGGACAAAACCTCCTCGATTGCTTCTAATTTGCCCAAAAATCGCACATCTTCCATCATGCAATAGGTCTGGCAAAGGGATTTGATGTGGTTTAGTTCGGGACCGTCACCCACCAAAAGCAGTTTGCTTGGGATATGCTGACGCACTTCAGCAAAAATTTTGACTACATCTTCAATTCGCTTAACAGGGCGGAAATTGGAAGTATGCACCAAAAGTTTTTCGCCATGCGGACAAATTGCTTTGCGGAAATGCTCTTTTTTCTGCCTTCTAAATCTTTGGAGATCGATAAAGTTTGGAATAACCTCAATATCATTTGTAATTTTGAAATGTTCGTAGGTATCTTTTTTCAGGCTTTCAGAAACGGTCGTAACGGCATCGGATTGGTTGATACTGAAGGTTACAACAGGCTCAAAACTTTCGTCTTTACCCACCAGCGTAATATCCGTTCCGTGCAAAGTCGTAATAAAAGGTACATAGATTCCCTCTGTAAGCAAAATTTGCCGTGCCATGTAAGCCGCAGAAGCGTGTGGAATGGCATAATGTACGTGCAAAAGGTCTAACTTTTCATTTTTTACCACATTCACCATTCGACTCGCCAGAGCCAATTCGTAAGGTGGATATTCGAAAAGTGGATAATTAACAAAATCAACCTTATGAAAATACAAATTTTCGGAGAAAAAATCTAATCTTGTCGGTTGTTCGTAAGTGATAAAATGGACTTGATGCCCTTCCTTGGCGAGGGCTTTGCCGAGTTCAGTAGCTACAACGCCACTGCCACCAAAAGTAGGATAACAAACAATACCAATTCTCATGGTTCGTGGGGGTTTGGAATGTATTTAAAGGATAAAGGTTTGACAAAAAAAGAACACTTTTAAAATAGGATTGTTTGAACTCAATAAAATTGCTTTGAGATTTTGGAAGGTCAAAAGCCCTTTTTTCATTTATTTTCCTATTTTTGCTCCCAAAAAAGCAAGAAATGTTATTACAAAAATTAGAAGTTCGAGGTTTTAAGAGTTTTGGCGACAAGACGGTTATTCATTTTAATGAAGGTGTTACAGGAATCGTAGGACCGAACGGTTGCGGCAAATCGAACGTAATTGATGCGATCCGTTGGGTTTTGGGGGAGCAGAGTACCAAAAATTTGCGTTCGGACAAAATGGAAAACGTGATTTTTAACGGCACAAAA
>JAAFHK010000473.1 GCA_013297565.1 Cytophagales bacterium | reverse complement strand
ATTATAATTATAATCTTTCATAAAAAACTCAACTTTTGCCCCACCAATCGGATCACCCGAATTTCGTTGAAAAACCAACACTTCCATTCGACTTTTCAGACTTCTTTGCACAAAAGCCAAATCCGAAATTTGCAAAATTGTCCAAGAAACTGTGCTTTTTAGGTCAAAATCGGCATCTGTAGCCAAAAGCAAATACGAACCTACGGGCAGTTCAGGAATTTTCATTTCGGCAGAATGTGCCTGAAAATCTCCTTCGTTGCTTGGTAATTTTAATTCCCATTCTTTCAAGGATTTTTCTGCAAAATGGGCTTTCAAAAACTTTTCTTGTTCCTCACCATAATAATTGCCTTGCCCTTCCCATTTTTGGAAAGAATACGGCACAATGCGGAATTTTAATTTTTCCAAGTTTCGATAGGTCAAAAGGGCTTTCGAAGGACGCATGGCTGGACTGTAACTTTCGGCAGTCAGGCTCAAATTCTTGTGTTTGATCAAAGCCATGAGGTTCGCACACTGTTCCGACCCAAGCGTATTGGCATAGCTTTTTACTGTATTTTCGGCAATTTCGTAGGCTTTTTTCCACTCGAAACGGTTTTTTCCTGTTTTTCGATCATAGTTTTCACCCGCTTGATGATAATATTCCGCAATCCCAAAATAGGCTTCGGCAAGCAAAGGCGATTTTTTGTACTTTTCTGTGATTTGTTCCAAAGCCTTCAAA
Source organism: Cytophagales bacterium (assembly GCA_013297565.1). Classification (GTDB taxonomy): domain Bacteria; phylum Bacteroidota; class Bacteroidia; order Cytophagales; family Thermoflexibacteraceae; genus JAAFHK01. The sequence continues at coordinate 2,535 of JAAFHK010000473.1, read as the reverse complement.
TACAAATCATCTTTATTACTCGAAATCGAATAGGTTTTGACTAAACGCAAACGTTTCAAATCCGCATCGAGCAGGGCATCAGTATTGTTGTTCGTATGGAATTTGATGAGGTCTTGCAAAATTTGCAAAGCCTTAAATTTCGAGTTGGCGGTATCAAGGGTTTGGATATTCAGCTTCGCAAAGGCTTGATTATCAGTGAAATAGTCGGGTTTATCGATCACGAATTGGTAAGCAGGACTTGCCAGATCGGGTTCAGTATTCATCAACCAATCTACGGCGCGGTGCGCCAAAAGGTCGTACAGAGTCGGTCGCAAGCGCCGATCTTTTGGATTTTCTTTGCCCAAAATTTCCTGAAATTGTCCCAATTCGAGGCTTTGTAGGGTTTCTTTTTCGGCTATCGAAAGCAAATAGTATTTTTGGGTTTCCTCGACTATTTTCTTCAAAGACCATGTTTCGATATCGAGGTCTTTGCTTTCGGCTACGTCCGTTCTTTGCTGAATACGCCAACGGTTTTGTTCATAATATTGCCAAAAAAGTTCGGCTAACATGGATTGCAAAACGGATTTTGCGGGTTGTTTGGCTAAGGCGATTTCCTCTCGAAACCGCTTTAGGATTACCACAGAGGCATTTTCTTCTTTCATATCGAGCAGCCGCATACCGTAGGTAAAGGCTTTGATCAGTTGATCGGTGTTGTTTTCGGTTTTGGCTTGCGCATAAATTTTTTCGACCATAGGGCGCGCACTTTCAGGCAGGCGCTTTTTCAACAGCGAGTCTACGGTTTTCCAAGCCTTCGGATATTCCATTTTTTGGGCGTAAAGGTTTGATAATGAAAGGATTAAAAAAAATAAAATCGTTTGTGCAGACACAAACAACGGCGAAAGTAGTTTTTTCATGATTTTTTAGAATAGGTAAGATTGGCTATTTTAGATTTTGTAAGTAATGATACTCAAAATCCAAACGAAATAAACTTTTTTAATAAAAAAACTTAATAAGTTCTACATTCGCTTAAATTCACAATTTTAGGTTTGGCAGAAGAGTATTTTTTGACTAAGGCTTTTAGGTAGCAATGATTTTATTACAAATAAAAAAAAACGCCCAAATTTATAAAATTTGGGCGTTTTTACTAAAAAATGTACCTAACAGGAGTCGAACCTGTAACCTTTAGATCCGTAGTCTAATGCTCTATCCAATTGAGCTATAGGTACTTGTTTTATTTATTGCGGTGCAAAGGTAATTTTTGATTTTGGTTTTTCCAAATGTTATTTTAAAAATTTTGAAATATTTTTATTCACTTTCCAAAAATTTTAGTGCTTCGGCAATTTCGGCTTCATTGCGACATTTATTTTTTTGCGTAGTAAGCCAATTTTCTAATTTTGGGTTGTTTATAGCCTCCAAAAGGCTTTTTTTATTTTTTTTGATCCGAACAGGTAAGCCTGTTGGTGTTGCGATATATAAAAAGGTTTCAGTTTGAAACTTTTTTTCAACGCTTGCTGAACTATAGGCTTTTGTTTCGGCAATGCTGACTACATGATCGCAAAGAAGTTTGTATTTGCCATCATAAAGCACTTCATAATAAGTATTTGCAGTGTTTTTTCCTATGTTTTCAAAACCACAACGGAAAATTTGCGTTTTTTCACTATCTCCTTCTTTTTTCTTAAAGGAAAACTCTCTAATTGTGCCTTTTTTGAAAAAAAAGGCTTCATTTTTTTGTCTGTATTCTACATGGTCATCATAAATATTGTACCGAATTGGGATATTAGCGTGCTGTTGTCCTGTTTTGAGGATAATCGTGCCTTCTTGCCAATCCGAAAGGTAAGGCGAGCCGACTATATCAGGATAGTTTTCCACGCTTAGGGGTTCGCCCTTCGTATCCGTTAGGTACTGATTGATCGCAGTCCCACCGCCCAAAACTTGGCTAAAACCGAAAAGAGGAAGCATTAAAAAGCAAAATGTAATAACTGTTTTTTTCATTTTGGTAAAAATTAAACGCAAATGACTCAAAACAACGGTAAAAATCATAGCATACTTTGTAAGTCAATAAATCAGATTCATAATCCTTTTTCGTTGTTTTGGGGTTGTTTTTGGCGTAAATCATGGTGTTGTGCAGGTAAAAACCAATTTCTTGAAAATACAAAGGCTTGCCTAAAACTTGTTTCTGTTTCATTTCCGTTGATCGTCCGATCTGCCACTACCCAAATAATTACCCCTTGCGGTTTTCCAACTCGCCAAAGGGCTTTTGCAATCGCCTCAAAATCAAAGCTATAGCCTGCATACGTTCGCAAATTATCATACAGCGGACTCGTTAAAACCATATCCACAGCCATCAGGCATTCTGGACATGGTTTCCAAATTGTTTTCGTTATAAATAGTGCCAGTTTTGATCATCAAAACTTATTTTTATTTTCAGTAATAAACTCTGTGTAGGTTTTTGGAGTCTTTCCAGTCAGCCTCTGAACCGTATCTTTGACCTCAATTCCTTCGCCTGCTTGCCACATTTCCATGAGCATCACATATCATCGGCATACCATTTGGGTA
>JAAFHK010000479.1 GCA_013297565.1 Cytophagales bacterium | reverse complement strand
GAAAGTTGTAATTTATAATAAAAAAAAGAAAGAATAGTATTTGTTTCATTAAAATGGTGTTATATATATTTCCGAAACAATAGTACAAAAACTTTTCCAAAAAAACAAACTCACAGCCTCACACCCAATACCAAAATATCGTCCCTTTGTTCTGTTCCTGTCATGTGTGCCTCGAGGGCTTGCTCCAAAAAGGCTTTTTGCTCAGGGAGTGTTTTTTCTTGAATAATCGAGAGCATACCCATAAAACGTTTTTCAGAAAAACTGTGCCGACTTCGGTCATTCTGGTCGGCATAGCCGTCCGAAGCCATATAAAGAATCGAATTTTTGGGTAATACAAGGCTATCACCTGCATATTGTTTTTTTTCATTCGTAAAACCGCCCACCATTTTTCGAACGCCTAAGAGTTTTTGGGCTTCCTTTTGCCCTGCTTTTAGGTAGTACATGGGGCGTTTTGCCCCTGCGAATTCGACTTTGAAACCTTGTGGGTTTTCTTCCAAAACCGCCACCGCCACGTCCATGCCGTCCGTATTCCCTGTTTGGCTTTGTTGTAAAACGGCTCGTATTTCCTTATGTACGGTTTCCAAAATTTGGGCAGGATCGGTAATATGCCAAACTTTAACGATTTTGTCCAAAAGGGTATTGCCGATCATGGTCATAAAAGCCCCCGAAACGCCATGCCCTGTGCAATCCGCTACAATAAGTATTTTTTTTGTCCCAATCTGATTTACCCAATAAAAATCACCCGAAACCTGATCTTTTGGGTGGTGAATAATAAAATATTCGCCCAAAATTTCGTCTAATTTGGCTTTTGAGGGTAGGATTGCCTGTTGGATAGTATAAGCCGAACGAATGCTGGAGGTAATTTTGGTTTTGAAAAGTTCGAGAGTATCATTTTGGTATGCCAATAAATCACGTTGAGAAAGTAATTCTTCTTGCACCTGTTGTAATTCTTCGTTTATTTGCCCTACTTCCTCATAAGCCACTTGTATTTCCTCATTTTTTTTCAGCAAATCCTTTGTTTTTTCTTGTACCTTTTCTTCCAAAAACTTGTTTTGTTCGCTTACAAGGCGTAAATTCTGATTTTGTGCTTCTTCTTTTTCCTTTTTCAACAAATTGATCCGATAAGCCAAAGCAAATGATAAAAGCAGAACTTCTAAGGCTGTGCCTACAAAAACAGAGTAGGCGGTAAAACCGTTACTTGGTATAACCGAAATAACCTGCAAAATAAGTATAACCACACTGCCCAGATAAATACTCCAAGCAATCAAGTAAAACTTCGCCATAGGGCTACCCGCCCACCAAGCGCGCAAGGCGGTTATGAGAATATAAATAGCAACCAACATAGCACCTAACTGTGAAAGATTAGCACTAATCAAATAATCACCTGAAATATTTAGCACAATACAAAATACAAAGAGCGCATAAAAAAAATAACTACCCTTGTAAAAATAGGGAGTATATCGGCGTGTATTCAAAAAATGATTGGCAAACAAAGCCATAAAAATAGTTACAAAGGCAGAATAGGAAGGGGTATAGGCATTTAGATAAGGCATATTTCCCCAAACCAAATGAAACATATAACCTTTGAGATGGAGATAAAACAAGGCTATAGTAAAAGTAAACAAACTGTAGATGATATATACTTTGTCGCGTACCAAAAAATAAACAAACAAATTATACAAAGCCATGCTCACCATCAGCCCCATGTATAGGCTGAAAGCTATGTTTTTGGTATTCTGTCTTTCCATCAGTGGTTGCAGATTTGCCACTCCTATAGGTACTTCGATAGGATAATTGCTCTGAATTTTTAGATAATAGGTTTGTTGCCTTGCAGAATCGGGCTGAAAGGGTAGGGCAAAGAGAATACTATTCACATCGACCTCTTGGACGCTTTTGGGCAAACTTGCTCCTGCTTTTCGTACGTCATATTGGCTATTTTTGGGAGCAAAAAACCAGACCTGATCGAGCATCGAATTGCCTATTTCCAAATACGTTTGGGGAACTTGGCGGCTGTCGATCTCGATCCGAAACCAAAAAGCGGAAAGGGTATTCCCAAAATTTAGAATATCGGTTTTATTTTTCTGAAACTTTGATTGGTTTTCCGCTTTTAAAACGTCATCAATCGTCAGTTTTGATTCGGCATCTTCCAAATAATAGACTTGTTTGCCTACTGTCAAAATATCGTTGTGATTAGTGAGAATAACGGTTGAAGAATCTTGGGCAAAGCCCAAAGCTCTACAGAGAGCTAAAACAAAAAACAAGAAAATTTTTTTCATGTAATTATAGATTGCTTCGGTTATTTCACAATAATACAATTTTTTTCTAAAAAAAATTTCAAAACCAATATCTTAGATAAATAAACAAAAGACAAATAAAAGAATAAATGAGGGTCATAGGCGTACCCACTCTCAAAAAATCAATCGGTTTGTAGCTACCTGCCCCATACACCATAAGGTTGGTTTGGTAACCAATGGGAGTCATAAAATCCCCCGAAGCCGCAAAAACTATAGCCATATAAAAAGGCGTTCCTTCAATCTGAAGCTGTTGGCTAAGAGAAAAAGCAATCGGAAAAGTGATCGAAACAGCGGCGGCGTTTGTAATAAAAGCTGTCAGGAGCAAAGTCATGACAAAAAGCCCAAAAGTATAACCCATGTTACCAAAAGTACCAAAAAAACCGACCATTTGGTTGGCAAATAACTGGGCGAGTCCGCTACTGGTCATCGAATTTCCCAAAGTCAAGGCACAAACCAACATCAAAACCAAATCAATATCCACTTTTTCACTAATATCCTTAAAAGTAAAGAAATTAAACAAAACAATAACTCCAAAAAGGACTAATAAACCCACAAAAAGGCTTATAAAATTAAAAATAACACTGCTAATTACCAAAGCCAGAGCAAGCAATAAAAAACTATTTTTTCGATTTTTTTCGCTATTTTGATGAGATTTTAAGGTCGAAATCACATACAAATCCCTGATGCCTTCCATGTTTCGGATAAAATTTGCCTGAACAGAAAGCAAAAGCAGATCCCCTGCAAAAAGGCGCGTATCGGCTAATTGGCTATTTACTTTTTGCCCTTTTCGGTGAATGGCTACCAGTTCGGCATCAAATTTTTTCTCAAAATCAAATTCCTTCGCCGTTCGTCCCGCCAAATCCGAACCTGCTACTACAACCGCTTCCGCAATTTCGGCATCTCCTTTGCGGATCGGGA
>JAAFHK010000472.1 GCA_013297565.1 Cytophagales bacterium | reverse complement strand
CGTATTTTTTGGGAAATAGGATTATTACGCTGGTTGATATTAACTATCGTATTTTTTCCTCTTAGCCTTCGCTTGCCCAATCTGATCAAGGCTTATCCTGAAATAACGGTTTTTTTTTGGCTTGGCTTTGTATTTTCGCTACAATTTATTCGTAAGGACAAAGTTTTTCTCAAACTTATTCAAGCCAAATCTTATTGGATTTTTTTGACAGAATATAGTATTTTAAGTATGTCAATCATAGCATATTTTGCTCTACAAGAGGCTTGGATTGCTTGTTTAGTTTTAATTTTGGGTTTATTTTTAATTCCATTTTTTAAACAAACTCTCCAAACCGAATCTGCTGGATTTGCTACTTTTGATCGGCTTCCAGCCGAAGCCTTCGAATGGAAAAGTGGCTTTCGTTTGCAATACTTGGGTATTTTGCTTATTTGGATTGGCAGTTTGCTTTTTAGTTTTCATTTTTTAGCCGTTCCTGTAGGCATTTTTTTATTACTTCTTATTAGCACCCTGTTTTATACCCAAGCCGAAAACATTGATTGGATTCGGCTGTATAAACTAAACCCGACCAAATTTTTACTTCGAAAAATACAATTATACGCCAAACTTTTTTTTATTTTGATCAGCCCTTTGAGTTTGGCATTTTTGGTTTTTCACCTCGAACTCTATTATTTACTCTTGGCAATTTGGGTAGCGGCGGCGGGTTTGATCGTGTTTGTAATCATAGTAAAATATGCTTTTTACGAACCTCAAAAAGATTTGACTCTTTTGCAATGGATTTATTGGTTTGTGGCTTTTTGTATTTTTGTTCCTTTTTTAGCACCTGTTCCCCTGTTTTTGGGATTTCGTTTTTATCGAAAAGCAATAAACAATTTGGAAGATAAAATGTAGGGAATTGAAGAACACACTTGGCGAAAAAACAAAAAGCAAACCCAGAAAAGAGTTTGCTTTTTTACGATTTTTGGTCGGAGTGACAAGATTCGAACTTGCGACCCCTTGCACCCCATGCAAGTACGCTACCGGGCTGCGCCACACTCCGAATAATTGATTTTCTGCAAAGGTACGGTTAAAATTTACTAATTGCAAGTTTTCTTGTTGTTTTTTATAAAAAAACCCTCACGGTTTTTGCGGAATTTGTTGTAACTTAAATTTACTTCCCATTCATGTTTTTTTCAGGTTAATCGCATCAAAAAATGAGGTTTTTACGAATAATTCGTAGCCCCATAGGGGCGAAATCTTGGTAGAAAAAGCAGCTAATTCCCTCTCAAGAATCGGTTTCACAAGAAAACAACAAACCAAGCAATCATACATAGAAAAGGGAATTTTTCATATCCTTCGAAATTTAGAAGTTATACTCAATCAAATGTGGTTCTGTAAAACGAACATTCTTGTTCGCCACAGAAAGGAACAAGAATGTTCGCCCTACAGAACCACATTAGCGTTTATAAGGCTCGAAGCCTTATAAACGCTTTAAAAAATGCCTTTTCAATTATTTCTCCCTCAATAAAATCACGCCTGCCGTATTGTCCGTTCCCAAGCTGTTGATCAGGGCTTGGCGTTTCTTTTGGTTTTCGCCCAAAACCCAAGGTCTGGATTCGTTTGGAAAATAAAATGGCGTTTTTTCAAAAATTTCGCTATTTTTTGGGCTTGTCCAATTTGGGACAGCAGGCAAAAATTGGTGATAAAGGCAAAGCGCAGTTTTGATCAAACTCACCATGCCCGATGCCGAAAGCGTATTCCCTACATTTGCTTTTGTACTGCCCAAAGCCGTTGTTTTTTCCGAAAAATGGGTGTTTTTGCTGATTTGGCAAACGGCATTTTGCTCGGCTTCGTCTGCCCAATGGTTTGCCGCTATTTCCCAATAACCAATTTGCTCGAGGTTAAGTCCTTGTTTTTCAAATAATTGGCTTACAGCCGTACCGATCTGATCGGCATGAATTTCTGCACAAGATTTGGTAAGATTATCTACTTTTTTTCGATTCGAACCGAAATTGGATTCTACAGTTTCCAAATTTTCGATAATGGCATACGCCCTATCTTGTTCATTATCAAGGTCTTCCGCACGTTTGAGGACTATAGCTCCTGCTCCTTCGCCTATTCCGCACCCTTCGGACTTCAAATCCCAAGACATGGTAAAATGTTTTTGACTGTAGGGCGTAATCAGATTGCGGGTAAGCACGTTTTCCATACCCCCTGCCAAATCGACTGCCGCTACTACGACCGCATCGACTTCTCGGTGTGCCAAAAGTGATTGGGCAATTTGCAAAGCCTTCAAAACCGAATTTTCGCCCGAAGAAACCGTAAAAGATGCCCCCGAAAAATCCCACAAAGAGGAAATTCTTGCGGTCATAATATTGCCAATAAACCCCGTATGCTGACTTGCCGATCCCGCACCCTCACTCGAAGGGTACAAAATATCTTTCGTTATTTTTTCCAATTCGGCTATTTTATCTTCGGAAAGTGCAATTCCGTTTTGTTCCAAAGCCTCTCGCAGTTGCCATGTCAAATCCCAACGCCCCAAATAATGATGAATTGCCAATTCCGATTCCATTGCCACAATCACAGCCACATTGCCACCATTTGCATATTGGGTATCGAAACCTGCATTTTTCAAAGCATTGTCTGCTACTTTTAGGATTAAAGTTTGTTGTGGTTCGAGATGTTCGGCTTCGTTTGGTTGTATTTTGAAACGCAAAAGATCGATCTCGAAACTTTCCAAAAATGCTCCCTGCGGCAAATCCGAAAAACCATGTTTTGCCAATAAGCCCGAAGTTTGCTCAAAACCTTTCCAACGTTTGGGCGGAAGCGGGCGAAAAAGCTGTTTTCCTTCGTAAATGGTTTGGTAAAACTGTTCCAAACTTTCGACCGAACCCACATGAATATCCATACCTACGATTGCCATTGGAACGGAATTTTTAGTCGTTTGTGAGGACACAAACAACGGCGGAGTCGTTTGTGCAGACACATCGCCCTTGTCCGAGTCTGCTCGGACAACTCCGCCCACAGAAGTCAAAACCGCATGGGCATTAGTCCCCCCAAAACCGAAAGAATTAACTCCTACCAATTTTTCTTTCCTGTTTGGTTCTTTGTATTGCCAATCTATATTTTCTTTGACAATCTGCTCATAACCAATCAGTTGCTGACTCGACCGAATCGTGTCCGAAAGTTTGATTGTGGCAGGAATCGTATTTTTTTGCATAGCCAAAATGGTTTTGATCATGCTCGAAATTCCCGCAACGGTTAGCAAATGCCCAATATTCGATTTGACCGAACCGATCAAAGGCGGTTT
>JAAFHK010000471.1 GCA_013297565.1 Cytophagales bacterium | reverse complement strand
CAGAGGAATATTGTTTTTTCGGGCAATTTCCCTGATCTTTTCATTGAAAGTTAAATAAAGGCTAATATAGCGTTCGTTTTCCAGAGGCATACTGTGGTTTTTTCGTAAATAATCCAAACGGTGCATTTGGGTCATAAGTACAGGTTGAATATCATAAATTTGGCAGGTACTCACAAAAAGTTGTAAGGCACGTTCATATTCTTTAATAATTTTTAAAGAATCAAAAATAATCTTAGCTTGACGCGAATCTGCCCATTCATCGTATTCGATCTGATCCTTGTCAAAATTTGGGGCAGCCCTTTGTATAAGATTGGTCGGCAAAAATGTTTCTGCAATAAAATGATTTACAAAGTAATTTCTAAAACGTGGCTTTACTGAAGGAATGCGTTGGCAACTTAACCAATTCAACATTTGTTTGTCAGGATTTTTATTGTTCCAATAATTTCCTTCGTAAAGCAAGGTATTAAGATCGTTTGCTGCGTGCATCATTATGGCTATATCGGGTTGGACAGCCAATACCTTATAAAAAAGATTGGAAAGGGAATGCCAAGTATGATTACCTCCCATGCTCGCATTGAATGAATTGATCTTAATATTTGTTTCTTGTTCAGTAATTTCGGCAAATAAAGAAGGAAAACGATATTCAGGCTCGACCACAACACATTCTGTAGTCGACCCACCCAAGAATACGGCTGTCAAATCTGGTTCTTTATGCAATTTTTTAGGTAAAATAAAACCATTGCTATCTGTTTGGAAAACTATATCAATATCTTCCAAATTACTTGCTTTTAGAGCCGCTTTGGGATACCAAGTAGATCGCTTGATTTTAGTGTCCAAATTTGGTATTTCACGCAATTTCACACCCCTTTGGTTAAGACCTTGCGGGTAGTACAGATTTTCATACTTTCTTTTGAGTTCTAAAATATTTTCGGCGAAAAATATTGCCAAAAAAGACAACCCAAAAACTACAATACCTAAAGTAGTTTTGGGATTGCGTTCGAAAAGATTTTTGTTAGTCATAAATTAAGTTTTTAAACGGTGTCCATAAAATTTTTTTCTACTTTATTAAAAAGCACAATACCCATAAACAAAACCAAGATTGAACTCAAAGCGGCATAAGATAACCAAAAAACATCAAAAGTACCTTTTCCCAAAAAAGCATACCGAAAACCCTCCAAAACCGAAGCTATTGGGTTGAGCATGACCAAAGTTTGGTAACGAACAGGCACTTCGGAAACAGGGTAAATCACAGGAGTCAAATACATCAAAAGTTGCACACCAAAATTGACAAAAATTGCCAAATCCCGATAGCGAACCGTAAGGGCTGAAATCATAAGCCCCAAACCCAAACCCAAAGCCGCCATGATCAGGAGTAGAACAGGCACAAAAAGCAAATAAATACTGGCTTGAATATTTGCTCCTATTGCCAAATAATATACATAAAATCCTAAAAAAAGTAATAATTGGAAGCCAAAAGCCACCAAACCCGAAATAGTATTGGAAATAGGAACACTAAGACGAGGGAAATATACCTTGCCAAAAACTTGGGCATTGGTCGTAAAAATAGTTGAGTTATTCCGTAAAATCTTGGCAAAATAATTCCAAGCAATTACGCCGCACATATAAAACAAAAGCGGAGGAACTTCATTGGTCGAAATATGGGCAATTCCGCTAAAAACAAGCGTAAAAAGGACTGTAGTGATCAGAGGTTCTAAAAAATACCAGCCGATCCCAAAAATAGTTTGTTTGTAAGTAGCTACAAAATCACGCCGCACAAAAAGCATGATCAAATCTCTATAGCGCCACACTTCTCGAAGTTTTAGGTCAAACCAATGCGTTTGTGGACTAATTATTTCTATGTAATTTTTTTCTTGACTCATGTGTTTTTTAGCAAAAAAACTGCCTATTTCCTATTTCCAGAACCATATCCGACAGTGGCGAAAATTTTATACTCAATCGAAACTGATTTTGTACGGCGAACATTCTTGTTCGCCACGGAAACGAACAAGAATATTCGTTTTACGACCAATTTAGTTTTAGTATAGTAAAATTTGCCTTTTATAAACGTAAAGAAAATAACTTATTGCCTGATAAAAAACTTTGGTTAAATTTTTTGTTTGGCGAGTATCATAGAATCTATCTCAAATACTGTTTCGAAACGCAAAGTATCAAATTTTTGGTCAAAAATACGATAATCGTATCGTTCCAAACCTTTATTTTTTTGTAAATATTCTATCATATAAAAAATTCGTTTTCCTTCGTGCGTGCGTACAGGAAGTGCTAAGGAGTTAGGATACATAAAATCTAAAAAACGTCTTGGCAATCGAACAACAATTTCCCTTCTATCTGCCTCAATGGATAGATTTTGCAATTTTGCCCACTTTTCTTCGTATTTTTCAGCTTTTACCCTTTCAAATTGGGTTTTGTAATAATATTGCAAGACGTGAAAAGTTTCATACCTTGAAGGTAGGAATATATAAATATTTGCCGCCAAAAACAAGTAAATTAAGATGCGAGAACGGCTTAAAACAACCGCAAAAGCCATAAAATAATGCACAAAAGCCAAAATGCGAAATCCGTAAGCGCCTTTAGCTTCGTACAAGAAAAAAACCGAAATCACTACACCACTTACACCCCAAAAAATGCCAAGCCATATTTTTTGACGAGTTCGGAAAAACTGGACAAGGCATAGCAGAGGAAAAGAAATCACAATAATATGATCAATCATTGTACGCTTATCTCCCTGCCATGTTTCTTGTAAATATTGCTGAAATTCTGACCCAAAACGCCCAAAAAACAACATAAAAGCCTTTTCAAAACCTTCTTGATAATACATTTCTTTGAGCAAAGCGGTATGCCAAGTAGGGAAAGAGGCATAAAATTTTTGTTGGTAAATAACGGCAAGCAAAATCAAAAGGGCAGAAAGCAAAATAAGACCAAAATTTATTTTCCGAGAATACAAAAACCAAATAGCAGGTATAAAAAACACCCACAAAACCCGAAAAAGAGTCGCTAATACAAGCACTAAGATAAAAAATAGAAGCCCTTTTAGCTTGGACGAGTCCGTAGTAGAGTCAGTTGTTTTTGAAAGAGTTATAAAAAGTATGACCGAAAAAAACACACTAAAATTGTCTTGCATATAACTAAAAGAGGCGTTAAAACAGCTAAAATGCAAAGCAATCAAAACAATCACTAAGGCTTTTTCGTGCATTTTGAGAGAAGGAATCAAAAAGCAAAACAGAAAGGAAAAAATAGTAAGGACAAAATTATTGGTAAAAATTAGGTTAAT
>JAAFHK010000470.1 GCA_013297565.1 Cytophagales bacterium | reverse complement strand
GAAAAGAAGGCAAAACTAAGTTTGAAAGAACGGGTTTTTTGTTGCGAAAAGTGCCATTTTGAAACTGATCGGGATTTGAACGCCGCCATTAATCTTAAAAAATTCGGGGCGAGTTACGCCCTTTGAGCCTGCGGAGTGCTACACAAACTACGTTTTTAAAACGTGGAAGCACAGCGAAACAGGAAGCAAACCGCAAATGTTCAAGTTTGTGTAAGTTTTGCGTAACGGAAAATGTTGATAACAAGCCTAAATGATTATTGTGAAAAAAACGGCTTTAACGAAGTATTCGTTCAGGCAGAAACAGCTGATCTTCAAGCAGTCAATTTTTATAAAACAACCCCAATTAGTAGTGAGTTAATGGCAACGCATTTTACCTATTCATTTGAAAATTCGCCTCTACTGTAGAAAAAAAAATAGTCTTGTAAAAAGATCAAAAAAGAAATACTAATTTTGCACCTGAAATGGGCAAAGCCTTATTTCTTAATTTTGCATGGACAAATTTTTTACAAAAAATCCGAATGAAAACCATTTTAAAGCCGTTTTTGGCATTTCTTTTCTTTGTTTCTATGATCGGTTGCCAACAGAAAACCGAAGCCCAACAAGAACAAAACCAAACGCAAACTGCGACCGATTCGGTAAAACCCGAAGTAATCCAAAAACCGCAGGCGGAATTATTAAAAATTGATACGCTTGCCACCTCTACGGCACAGTACATTGCGGGTCTGCCGTCTTTGGCTTTCGCAAGTATCCAAGAAAAAAGTTTTTACAAACTGCACGTACAAACCGTAGATACAGCTTGGGCAAAATCCAAAAATGAAGACGTTACCCCCATTACGGACTGGGCAAGCAAGGAGGGAATTAACACCAATACGGACACTATGACCGTTTTTTACCCTTTTTCGGGTCCAGATATTTTGTATGCCACTACCTTTTTTCCAAATGCCCAAAACTATGTCATGATCGGCTTGGAGCGCACAGGCTCGATGCCCAATTTTGGAAAAATTCCTGACAAACTCTTAGGACAATACCTCGAAGGGATTCGTCATTCTTTGAAATATATCAATAAAGTGGGTTATTTTGTAACCATGCACATGGCTTCAGATTTTTCCAAACAGAATCTTGACGGCAATTTGCACATCATGATGTATTATTTGGCGCGTCAAGGTTATTTGATCAATAGTTTCTCGAAAATTGCCGTTGATGCCAATGGCAAACTTTTGACCGAATTTGACGAAAAAGAAAAAGGCTTAATCAAAGGAATCCGTTTTGAGTTTTGCGACCAAGCGCGTATTCGTAAGCGTGCGGTGCATTATTTTCCGCTTGATCTTTCCGACCAGAACACTAAAGCCAAACCGCAATTTTTGAAATTTGTGGATACTTTTGGCAAAAAAGTAACGTACTTGAAATCTGCTTCTTACATTTTGCACAACCCTACTTTTGCCGTTTTGCGAGATTATATTTTGCAAAATAGTACCAAAATTCTGCAAGACGACACTGGAGTTCCTTACCGAAACTTGGTAAAAAGCAATTTTAACGTAACGCTTTACGGAGATTATACCCGCACTATCAAGCAGTTCAAAGGTCTTTTTCAGCCTGATATGAAAAAAGCCTTAGACAGCATGGCTACCAAAAAACCACTTCCTTTTACGATTGGTTACAACGCTTGGCATGATCAAACCATTTTGATTTACGCCACACCAAAACAATAAATTATGCTCAAAATCTCAAACTTTGCGGGTTTTAAAACCCGCAAAGTTTGAGATTTTACATAAAAATTTAATACCATGAAAAATACACTTTTAGTTTTTGGATTTTTATTTTTCGGCACAGGTTTATTGTATGCCCAAACTAAGGAAGAGGTTATCGAGGCAGATCGTTTGCTTAATGAATTGATAATCAAGCACTCCGTTGAAAAAGCGGCTGAAATGTATGCCGATGATTTTATTCTTAGTACCTCGTCGAGTAAGAAAAAAAGCAAAGCCGATATGCTCAAGGATATTGCCAATCCTGATCTCCGACTCGACATCAACGAAACTACGGATATTTCTGTGATTATACTCGAAAATACAGTAATTTTAACAGGAGTTTTGCTCCAAAAAGGAGTCTATAAGAACCAATCTTTTGACAATAAACTTCGAGTAACAGATACTTGGGTTTGGACAAAACAAGGAAAATGGAAAATTTTGGCAGGTCATGCTTCCTTAATTCCTTAAAAAAACGGATGAATAATTTAAAATACAATTTATGACTTCGAAATATTTTATTTTTTCTTTGCTTATTACTGTTTTGGCTTCATGTGGCGGAGTAAAGGAAGGACAGCACCCAAGCGGAGGTATTTACACAGAAGCGGGGCAACATTATACCCTCGATTCGATGGAATATGAGTTTTATACCAAAAAAATGACCGTAAAACCGCAAATTGAGGATTATTTGAACTTGCATTATGCCGTCATAAGCGAAAAAGGTGATACGATTGCCAGTACCTATCGTTTGGGTAAGCCTGTAGATACCAAATTGGTTGCTCCACGCACCAAAAATGATCCTTTGCAAGTGTTGCAGTACGTTGCGGCAGGTGATAGTTTGGCGGTTTGGGTAGATGCAAAGGCTAATTTTGCCTTAAATCGCCGTCCCTTGCCCGATTCGATTCCTGCGGGTTCGAAACTCAAATATGCGTACCAAATTTACGGAATCAAACCTTTCCAGACCAAAATTAAGGAGCGCCGTTTGGAAGAAGACGCTATTTTGCGGAAACTTTTTGTGGATAAAAAATTTGATTTGAACAAAATATTTTATCACGCAGAATCGGGTTTGTATTGGGAAGAAATTTTTGACGGAGGCTGGATCGGGCGTAGAAAACCTGTTATGGGCGATAGCATTATGCTCAATTATCGAACGTATGATGTGCAAGGCAATCTACTTGACCAGTCCGTCAAAGAAAAATATGTCCCCTACAAGATCGGTTCTCAATATATTTTGCCTGCTTGGGATTTCGCCATTATGAATCTTTTATTGGTCAATAAGGAGGTTCGCTTGTATATTCCTTCGCATTTGGGTTTTGGGGATCGTCCGCAACCCATTCGCAATTATCAAACGGGCATAGAAATGGAACTTATGCCTTTTACTATTTTGGTTTGCGAACTGAAACTGATGGGGATTGTGCAATAATTTTTAAAATATACTCAATCAAAATTGCTTTTGTAAGGCGAACATTCCTGTTCGCCACAGAAACGAACAAGAACTTCGTTTTTACGTGAAAACCATTTTAGTTTAAGTATAAATCAAAAAGCCCACAA
>JAAFHK010000047.1 GCA_013297565.1 Cytophagales bacterium | reverse complement strand
AAAATTCAACAGTTTATCGGGTTCGTAAATACGGTTTTTCATTACGCCCTCCGTAAGGGTTTGCATACCTATCATACTCATAAAAGCCCCAGGCACGCCATGCCCCACACAGTCGGCAAGGGCTAAAACGGTCAAATAATTGTCTTCGGTATCTTTACTTGGGTCGAGTTTGATCCGTTCCAGAAAATAAAAATCCCCTGAAACTACATCTCTTGGCTTGTAAAAAATGAAATAATTGTCTTTTCCAAAGGCATCATCAAAACGGTATTCGAAGGGCAAAATAGCCGATTGAATCCGAAAAGCGGTTTGGATACTTGCCATCACACTTTGATTTTTGAGTTCGATAATGTCTTTTTGCTTCATAATTTCCTCATTCGCATTTTTCAAATTTTCGGCAATGATCATAATTTCTTCGCTTCTTTGATTGATTTCTTGGTTTTTTAGGGTCAAAATTTCATTTATTTTTTTCGTTTTTTCTCTATTTTTATATACTCCATAAATTACGCCAGCCAAAAGAAGCAGAAAAGCCAGCAAGCCGTAGCGAATCAACAAATCCAATTTTCGTTCTTGAGTAAGCAGATGCACTTCGGTTTGTTTCTTGTCGAGGTCGTACATAAGTTGCAAACTCGCCATGCCTTTCGTTTTTTCTTCGTTAAAAAGGCTGTCTTTATAAACATTGGCAAGTCTGTCCATCACTAAAGCCTTATTAAACGACAATTTTCGTTCGTAAAATTCTGCCAAATAGGTATAAGCATTTTTGATATTTTCTTTTCGACCTATTGTTTGGGACAAAGCCAAGCCTTCTTGCAAAAATTTTTCACTTTTTTCGAAATCGCCCAAACGGAGATAAATCAAGCCCATGTTGTTCAGACAAGTCGTAAGCGTGCGGCGGTTGCCAACTTTGGTGAGCAATGTATAGGCTTTTTCGTTGTAAAACAAAGCACTATCGTATCGTTTAGCTTTGGTATAGGTGTCTGCTAAGTTACTGTATAAGAGAGGTTTAAGGTTTTGTGTTTTCTCAATTATCTTGTTCGACATTTGCAAAGCCGTAAAATAATAATGCAAAGCACTGTCATAACGAGCATTGTCCTTGTGAATATTGCCCATGTTGTTCAAACAAGTAGCAACCGCATCGGGAGCATCGAGTTCTTTCGAAATTGCCAAATATTTGTTGTAGTAAAAAAGTGCTTTATCGTATTCTTTTTGGTTACTGTAAATAATTCCCAAACCGTTATAAACCGCCCCAATTCCTTTTTTGTTGTTGGTTTTTTCGGCTACTTTGAGCGCTTCCAAAAAATAATTTAAGGCTTGCAAATAATTGTCCCTGATTTGGTGTGAGCGTGCCAGTGTCAAATAACTCCGCATCATTAAGGTATTTTCTTCGGTTTTTTCGGCAATTTTTAGTGCCTCTTGTCCCAAATTTTCTGTAAATACGGGATCGGAACGCCGCCAATTAATTTCGGTAAATTCGAGTATAGCTTTCGCTTTTTCCACGCTTTGCGGAGGGGCAGTCGAGATGAATTGCAGCAAAGAATCGGATTTTTGCTCTCTTTTTTCGTTTTGTGCCTGTGTTGCATTGCCCAAAAGAAATGAAAAAAGCCCTATCCAATAAAGATAAGGAATCTGGCAGTTTCCAATCAAATGTTTGCAAAAAAACATAGGTGTTGAGGCTTAAATTTAGGCTTCCAATTTAGCATTTTATCCTAAAAACACAAAATTAATGCCTCATTATTGGAAAATGTATTTTTAAGCCTCAAAGCAAAAAAAGATTCTTTACTTTCTTGGGTAAAAAATCTTTTTTTATACTCAATAAAGTTTATGAATAATTTGCGTAAAGCCCTTTAGGGTGTTACGCAAATTATTGAAAATCAAGCAATTAATCGCACCCTGAAGGGTACGATATAGAATGTTCATAAACTCTAATAAAAAATGAATTTGTACAGCGAACAAAAACAACCTTTTACTCATAAATAAAAACATTCGGTTTGCCATCTGCTGATCGCACATAACCCCGATACATTCCTTCCGAATTAAAACAAAGTTCGATATTTCCTTGCGCATCAATGGCAATAATTCCGCCTTCTCCGCCCATTTTCACTAATTTATCTTTCACCACTCTGTTCGCAGCTTCTTTCAAACTCAAGCCTTTGTATTCGATCAAAGCCGCAATGTCGTAGGCAACTACGCTTCGCAAGAAAAACTCACCGTAACCTGTGCAAGAAACCGCACAACTGTTATTATTGGCATACGTTCCGCTACCAATCACCGAACTATCGCCCAATCTGCCGTATTTTTTGTTCGTCAAACCGCCTGTCGAGGTTGCCGCCGCAATGTTTCCGTACTGGTCGAGGGCAACTGCGCCCGCCGTCCCAAATTTGTAATCTCCCGCTTTGGCTTCGGCATTTTTGATATGGACATTGTGATCCAAAAAAGCCCGATTCGTATCGCGCACTTCCTGCCACTGTAGGTAGCGCTCTTCGGTATAAAAATATTTTTGATCTACCAATTCCAAACCATTCAAAGCGGCATACTTATCAGCCCCATCACCCGAAAGATACACAAAATCAGGGTTTTCCAGAATTTTTTTCGAGAGCAAAACAGGGTTTTTCACCGTCCGCACATTGGCTACTGCGCCCGCTTCCAACGTTTTTCCGCACATAATCGAGGCTTCGAGTTCATGCTTGCCTTCATAGCTAAAAACTGCCCCGCGACCTGCATTGAAAAGGGGAGAATCCTCCGTTACCACTACTGCCGCCGCAACTGCTTCTACAGCCGTTCCACCGCGTTTTAGTACCTCTTGCCCTTTTTGCAGAGCAAGCGTTAGGGCATCTTTGTATTGTTTTTCGAGAGTAGGCGTTAGCATTTCGCGCAGGATAGTACCCGCACCGCCATGAATTGCCAAGGCATATTGTTTATTCATAAATTCAGTTATGTTTTATTTTTTTGCAATTTATAAAAAAATGAAACATTAAATTGCATTTTTTTAAAAAAAATAATCCTTTTTATGATAAAATGTATTTTTGGGAGTTACAAACCTATAAGATTTTCAAAAACCTTATAGGTTTATGAGTAAAATTTAATCTTTTACACCAGGTTGCAGAATTTTAAAATTCTCTTTCTTTTTGGCTTCTTCGACCATTTTCTTTACGTCCGCCAGTAGTTTTGGAGCATCATAAATGATTCCGTCTTTGATAGTATAGCGAACGCCACCTGCTCGCACGACCTCGTTTTTTTCGTTCAATTTGATCGCCCCTGTGCCGTACAAAACCTTCAAATTTGCCAAAGGATTTTCGCTAACCAAAACCAAATCAGCCAATTTGCCGACTTCGATAGTCCCAATCTGATCTGCCATGCCGACTGCCTCTGCTCCTTTCAAAGTTGCCGCCCTGATCACTTCCAAAGGGTGAAAACCTGCTTCTCTTAACAATTCCAATTCACGAATATAAGCAAAACCGTAGAGTTGGAAAATAAAACCCGAATCCGAACCTGTCGTAACTCGACCGCCTCGGTTTTTGTATTCATTTACGAAGGTCATCCACAAACGGTAATTTTCTTTCCAATTCGTTTCTTGTTCCGTTCCCCAATCGTGCCAATGCGAACCATGCGAAATGCGGCTTGGCTGGAAAAAACGCCACAAAGAAGGCAAGGTATAATCCTGATGCCATTCGGCAGTGCGCGCCCGCATCAAATCTCTATTTGCCTCGTAAATATTGAAAGTGGGATCAATCGTAAAATCCATTCGGATCAACTCGTCCATAACTTTGTTCCAATGCGGCGAAAAAGGCTCGGCAGCTTGCTTCCAAAGTTTTCCTGCTTCCTCAAAACGGTGCTGTTCGTTCGAATAAATATAATCTGCGGGATAATTTTGGATCGTTTGGTTCGTAAAAAGGGCTTCGGGCAAACCGTACCAGTGTTCCATAGAAGTCAGTCCCATTTTGGCAGTTTGTAGGACGTTCAGCCAAGCCACGTCCGTTTGGGCGTGATGACAGGCGGACTTGAGGTTCAGTTTTTTGGCTTCGTCAAGTGCCGCCGCCATAATATCGGGTCTTGCCCCAAAAAATTTGATGCCGTCAGCGCCTTTTACCGAAATGCTTTTGACCCAATCGCGCGCCATTTGCGGAGTGGTGATCGGTTCTTTGCTCCCTTGCCCAAAAAAAGGATAGGCTTTGATTCTGGGAGCAACTATTTGGTTATCAGCACTTTGCTGGCGCTGTTTCAAAGTCCAATCCAAACCATTTCCGCAAGAAGGCTCTCGAATGGTCGTAATGCCGTGTGCCAACCAAAGTTTGAAAACATATTCGGCGTTCGTGCCTTGCCCCGTACCGCCAATATGCCCATGCATATCCACAAAACCAGGCAGGGCGTACATTCCTTCGGCATTAATTTCCTTGCCGCCTTCTTCCAATTTTGGGCGATCTTCGGCTTTGATAGGCACGTTCGGATAACCGACATTTTTGATAGCCACAATTCGGTTTTTGCGAATCACAATATCCACAGGGCTGATGGGCGGAGAGCCTGCTCCGTTGATCAGCGTTACTCCTCTGATAATGAGTTGATTAAACTGTCCTTCGCCTTCCGTTCGAGGTGGAGCTTCGGGAGTTTGGGCAAAAAGGTAATTGCTAAGGAAAAGCAAAAAAAACTGTCTGTAAAAATGTTTCATTATGATATTGTTTTGGGAAATAAAGGATAAAAATTTGGAAAAGAAATATTATTTTTAGGCACAAAATACGTAACAATAAACATGAAAACAAACTATTTTATCAATTCGAATCAGGGCTTGAACTTAAACCCATAAAAACCCTCATTATTTTTTAACTCAAAAAATATCTATGAAAATTATTTTATTTTCTTTCTTTTTTCTATTTTCTTTTCAAATTTTTGCCCAAAAAACAGAAATTAGGCGTAAAATGACTTTTGCTCAATTCATTAAAGAAGCGCAGGAGTGCAAGGGCGAAGTGTATCAACTAAGCAATGCGGACATACAAATTAATCACAAAGACCAATACCGTTTTTCGCTGGAATATGTCGGTGGGCTTTCGCAGGAACAAGAAATCAAAAAAAACAATGTTTTGAAGCATTTTGTCGATTCTTTGCCAGAGATTATTTTGTCAAAACCTATCAATTTGTATCAGGTTAATTTTTTGCCTGATATAAACCAATACCAATCAGGAATTTTATTTTTGAAATGTACTTTTGAGAAAAGTATTGCTTTTTATGACTGCAATGTGAATCATGTTATTTTTGCGGGCTGTCATTTTAAGAATTTACTACTTTTTCTGAACGAAAGAGAAAATCCAAACAAAATTGGTAATATTCAAATTGGTTTAAAAGATACGAGTGAGTCTAAATTTGGAAAATGTATTTTGGAGAAAGGCTTTCGTACAGAAATCGCTAATAATAAGACAAATATTAGGATTTTCAGTGTTGTTTCCAAAAATATGATCGACTTGAACTATTCAGGCGGCGCAGGTGGCATGGGAATGTTGGGCGACATCGAAATTTCGCAATGTACCTTTTCATACGCTGAAAAAAGTACGCAAACCATACGTTTATTGGGGATTTGGGCTACGGAAGCGAACCGCCTTTTGATAGATAACTGCCAATTTGAAAAAACAGAATCTGCCAATCACGGCTTGTTTCTGACGGGTAGATACAAAGGAATCAGCCTAAAAAACAATATTTTAGACGTAAATCTGCATACTTACCGTCTGACGGTAGAAGACGATTTTATTGTAGAAAACAACCAATTTAACAAAAAATTTTCACCTTCTGATGGCGAAAGTTTGAAATTCGATTTGTATAGCACCAATATTAGTTGGGATCAGATCAAAGGGAAATTGACCACAGACAAAACTATTTTTAACGAAAAAGGAGATAGTTTGGTCATTTATGAAGCCCAAAGTGATGCAGAATTAGCCAATGAAGACGACTATAAGCGTTTGTTGGCACTGTATGGCAGATTTTATACGCTTTACAAAAACCGCATCGATATGCAATCTGCCAATGCCTGCCGAATAGAGATCAAAAATATAGAAACCCGCAAATCGGCTTACGATTATCGCCAAACGCATACTTTAAAAGCCTATTTGGATTGGCAGATGAATGTTTTTTTGCGGGATTTTTCAGATTATGGGACAGATTACGTCAAATCCATGATTTATGCTTTGCAGGTGATCACTTTTTTTGCTATTTTTTACTTCTTTTTCCCAAGTCAAGAAGACAATCTTTCCAAAAACCGTTTCTTGAAGTTTTTTACGAAGGCAATAGAATACTTCCGAACCGACAAGCAACTCACTGATTTTCAACAAGAAACACGAAAAGAAGAACTCGAAAAGTTAGAAACTTTTCGACAAAACCTGATCGATTCGCAAGGTAAAATTCCCCAAATTATCGTGTTTTTAGGAAAACCGTTTTACTACCAAAATTTGTATTTTACGGAATTTGCCTTGTGGCTTTTGCACCGAACCGATTTGGCAAAGGGAAAATGGTCGGAAATTCCCGCCAAGCGAAAATTGTTTTTAGGAACTTTAGTAACGCTTTATTTCTTGTTTTACGTTTGTAATGGACTGTTTATGAGGGCTTTAAATGCTTTGGCTTTGAGTCTAAACTTTTTTACGACACTTGGTTACGGAGAAATGCAGGTGCGCGGTTGGTTGAAATATTTGGCGGTGCTTGAGGGTGCAGTCGGTTGGTTTTTGCTAACGGTATTTTCGGCGAGTTTGGTGAGTCAGTTGTTGCAGTAAAACGGAAGATAAATCCGCCTATATTATGTTGCTTTTTAGGAAATAAAAAGGTATTTTTGGGAATAAAAAAAACAAAAAAAGCCATGAATTTTGAAGCACTGATCCAAGAGTATAGGGACATTCCCGATGATGACCAGTACGAAGCCATCGTAAAAGCCACGCAATTCCTTAAAGAAGGCAAAATAGCCACAGCCATCGAACTGCTTGAGCTTGTACAAGATGACATGGAAAAAGATCAAAGAATAAGGGTGCGTACCCATTTAGATCGATTGATGCAATATGTGTTTTTGTGTATAGATTTTTCTGAAAAAATGCGGGACAATGATGCAATGTGGCTCAAACAAATACGAGAACATAGGGACGAAATAGCCTACATTATGGCAATTCAACCCAAAATAGATCGAAAATATTTGGAAAGCATTTGGGAAGAAGAACAAAAAACAGGTTTAGACTTTGCCCAAACTTATGAAAAGGTGCAAACAGAACACTTGACTTGGGAACAGGTTTTTGAGGAGGAGTATGGAAAAATAGATCACAAAGGAATAGATGAAAAACCAATTATTGACCTTTTCGAGTGGCTACTCAAACAATTTTCTGAAAAAGATCAAGAAGAGTTTATTAGTGCTTTAGCGAACATGATTCCTGCAAGTCCTGAGTCGATAGTAGAATGGCAAGGACGTTTGCACTATCACGAGAATGATCGAATACAAGCAGGGGCGTATTTGAGGGTATTTCCTGCGATTGCCAAGCCCGAAATTAAAGATTTTAGAGAAATTATGCACTTGTTTTTAGAAAACCGTACTCAAGAAATGTGGAAAATGATGCAAGATGATTTGTATTATTTTGTTTGGTACGCCCAAAAACCCTATCAATTAGAAATGGGCAAAGCACTCCATATTCAAGAAAACATGGCGGCTTTTATGTTCAGCTTTTGGGGCGGTGCGCAACCTAATAGTCAAAAACATTTTGAAAAAAGAAACAAAAAATTGGCATTACAAAATACCGTATAAACTATGCAAGGAGAAGGAATTTGTGATAAATGTAAAAATTTTGGTATTGTTGATATTCACCATATTTTACCTAAAGCTATTTTCGGAAAAAATGATGAAGTGGTCAAACTTTGCCCAAATTGTCATCGGGCTTACCACAAAGCTTTAGTCACTGAAAATTTAAAAAATGATGATCCTGAATTTCATTTTTATTTTTTCTATCGTTGGAAATACGGTTTATTAGCATTACTCATTTTTCTTTGCAGTCTTTGTGGTTATTTTTTGAAAACTCTTTTTGTTGCACAAACTTTAAACCCATGAAAACCCTATTTACTATTTTCCTGCTTGTTTTTTCCCTCTCTCTTTTCGCCCAAGAAAGCCCAAAAAAACCCGAAAAACCAAAACGAAAACTCTCTTTTTCCCAACTTTTTAAGGAAATAGAAAATTGCCAAGATACTATTTACAGATTGGAAAATGCGGTTATTAATTTACAAAATGAACCTGAACGTTTTACCAATCGGTATTTAGCCGATTCGATTAGCCATAGTTATGATACGATTCTAATAAAACCGCAAATAGAACTCAAAAATATACAATTTGAAGGAGGAAATGTGCTTTGTTTTAGGAAAATGAAGTTTGCAAGAAGAATGATATTACAGCAAATCAAAGAAACTCATTTGAAAATTATATTTGATTATTGTTCTTTCGCAAACGATCTCGATTTGCAAAATAATCATTTTTATGTAATACAAATGAGTAATTCAGGATTTAAAACTAATCTCAACGTGATCAAAACCAATACATTTCATAACGGTATTTGCTTCCAGTTTCTTAAATCAAACGTAAATACTTTTTTTATTAATGATGTGGATAATTTAAATTTGGAAATAACGAACGCAAAAATTGCCACTTTTTATACAACAGACGTACGTGGGGAGGAAAATCTACTGAACATAAAAAAAACAGAATTGAACGATTTATTTATTGAAAATACGCAAATCAAAGCAAGTCAATGGTTGGATTGTGTGATTAAGAAAAATTTTTTGAATATGACTGATAATCATATTATTTATTTAGAAAAACTGAAAGTTCTGGATACCTTATTTTGGTTGATTGATACCGAAAAAAGTTTAGATGTAGTAGATTGTGATTTTCAAAAACCCATTACCTTGAATATCATCAATTTACCCAACGAAAATACGCATTTTAGATGGAAGTTTTTGAATAAAAAAATCGTTTTTGCTGATGGTTCTTCAGGAAAACCTTATCAAGCCATAACTAACGAGGAATTAAAGAATGAAGACAAATTTTCGAAACTTATGGCTATTTACTTTCGTTTTTATGCCATTTACAAGTTTTGTGGCGATATGGAATCTGCTAACGCCTGTTATGTAGAAATGAAAGAAATAGAAACTCGAAAACTAAAACACGATCACGAACAAAAACAAACTCTCAAAACCTACCTCGATTGGCAAATGAATGAGTTTTTGCATACTTTTTCCGATTACGGAACGGATTATGTCAAGTCTTTGATTTATGCTTTTTACGTGATTTTGGGTTTTGCCCTACTCTATTTTATTTTCCCAAGCCAAGAGGATAATCTTTCCAAAAATCGTTTCCTTAAGTTTTTTACAAAGGCAATCGAATATTTCCGAACCGATAAGCAAATACTTGATTTTCAGCAAGAAAAACGGAAAGAGGAATTGGAAAAGTTAGAAAATTTTAGGCAAAATTTGGTCAATTCCCAATCCGAAATCCCCCGCATTATTTCCTTTCTGGGCAAACCTTTTTATTACCAAAATTTGTACCTTACGGAGTTCGCGCTTTGGCTTTTGCACCGCACCGATTTGGCAAAGGGAAAATGGTCGGAAATTCCCGCCCGTAGAAAACTCTTTTTAGGAACTTTGGTAAGCGTTTATTTTGTATTTTACGTTTGTAACGGTCTGTTTATGAGGGCTTTAAATGCTTTTGCCTTGAGCCTGAATTTTTTTACTACTTTGGGCTACGGCGAAATGCAGGCACGAGGTTGGATCAAATATTTGGCGGTGCTTGAGGGCGCGGTCGGTTGGTTTTTGCTAACGGTGTTTTCGGCAAGCTTGGTGAGCCAGCTCTTGCAATAAGTATGGGCGGATTTATCCGCCGTTTTAGCTCAATAAACGGCGAATAAATTCGCCGATACAAATACAGGTTTGGAACTATACTATAAACTGTATAACCTTGTAAGGTCTTAAAGACCTTACAAGGTTGAAAATCAATATTTTACGAAGATAAAAATGTGTAACTTATAAGCGTTTTTAGTATAACAGTTCGTTGAAAAACTGTTAGTTCTTTCATTCATTAAAAAGCACCTTGCTTACTTCGCTACGCAATATTCCTCCAAAGCCCCGATCAAATTATCGGCAATCATGGCGGCATTTCTACCCTCGATATGATGGCGTTCGATAAAATGCACCACTTCTCCGTCTTTCAAAAGAGCAATAGAAGGCGAAGAAGGCGGATAAGGCAACAGATACTCTCTTGCGCGTTGGGTAGCGGCTTGGTCGACACCCGCAAAAACGGTCGCAATATGGTCGGGTTTGAACTCCGAACTTTGCAAAGCCAATTTGACAGCAGGGCGCGCACTGCCTGCGGCACAACCGCAAACGGAATTGATAACCAAAAGCGAAACCCCTTCGCGTTTTATGAGAGAATCTACTTGTTCGGGCGAAGTCATATCTTCGAAACCCAAACTCGTAAGTTCGGCACGCATGGGTTTGGTGAGTTGTTCAGGATACATAGTAAAAATGGTTTTAAAAATTAAAAATTAAATTATTGAGTTCGGATATACCTAAAATTACAAAAAACCTAATTCCAATTTCGCCACTTCCGACATCATGTCTTGGGAATAAGGCGGATCAAAAGTGAGTTCAATCGTTACGTCATTGATGCCTTCTACGCCTTTTGCCGCCATTTCGACTTCGGCAGGAATCTGCTCTGCCGAAGGGCAAGCGGGCGAGGTGAGTGTCATGCGGATAAAAACATTATTGACAGGAAAAACCGTAATTTCGTAAATCAAGCCCAATTCCCAAATATCAACAGGAATTTCAGGATCATATACGTCTTTGAGGGCAGTAATTATTTTCTCTCGGAGGAGGTCTTCACTTGTCATTTCGCTTACGGACTGATTATCAAAGATTTGTGTTTCCAATTTAGAATTGATCTAATTTGTATAATTAAACGTTTGTAGGGCTGTTTTGTTTGGCACTAAAAGCCAAAGCATAAAATTTTATTTGTTTGATCATGGAAGCGAGTCCGTTGGAACGGTTCATGGAAAGCATTTGTTTCATACCAATTTGATCAATAAAATACAATTCCGAATCGAGGATCGCCTGCGGCGTTTGTTCGGACAAAACACGAACTAACAGACTAACAATGCCTTTGACCAAAGTAGAATCGCTATCAGCAAAATATTGGATTTTATCCGTTTCCATTTCCGCCACAAGCCACACTTTTGATTGGCAACCTTTGATCAGATTTTCGTCATTTCGGTATTTTTCGGGCAATTCAGGCAGTTTTTTGCCCAATTCGATGATGTAGGTATAGCTGTCGTTTTTGTTATCGAACAGAGAAAACTCCTCGATAATTTCGTCTTGAATGTCGGTAATATTCATAAAATAGGGTTTTATTTTTTTGATAAATAATCTTGCACTTTGATAGGTATGCTTGCCAAATTGGAACTCGAACGCGCCAATAAAAGCCCATGTTGGTTGTGAAGCGTACATTCGGCATTGATAATGCGGTTTCCTTTCCTGATTAGGTTCGTACTTGCCCTGATCGTATCACCCACTTTTCCATTTTCCAAAAAATCAACGGTCAGATTGATCGAATTATAAAGGTATTCGTTGTTCATACAAAAAACCATAAAACCCATCATTTCGTCCATAATAGCCGCCATCACTCCGCCATGCAAAGTGCCAATGGGGTTCGTCATGTCCTTTCGAACCTCAAAATCCATCACCAATTTGCCTTCTTCGGCTTCTCTCAAAATGCCACCTAACCAAAGCGTAAATTCGGAAGGAACGCCCTGAAGCGGCTGACCAATATAATTTCGAACAAAAGCCAAAATAGGATTCATAAAAAACGGTGATTAATGTATTGTTCAAAGATAAACTAAAAAAACGGACAAAATCTGTAGCAATTCTATGGAAGAAATCAGCTTATTCTTCTTCCAAGAAAGGGTTTTCGATCAGTAGTTTTTATCAATTAATGCGAATCAGGGGTTCGGAATAAAAAGCAAAAAAACATAATGTACTGATTTTCAATAAATTATAGAAAATAAATAGCACCGTAGGTGCGAAATCTTTGTAGAAAAAAAGACCTATTTCGCCTCAAGAACGCCTTAAGCGTGAAATCTCGGCAAGGGATTTCGCCCCTGCGGGGCTTTCGAGGGGGGAGAAAAGATTTTTCTACAAAGATAGCACGCCTACGGCGTTACGAAACAGCTTTTTCGCTATTTTCGTACTCCTGATTCGCATAATTAATAAACCGTTTTGCAAGTCTTCACTCAAAAGTTTTTGGCAATCGGCTTGTCTTGCCGAACTTACTATCAAACTATCATACCAGCTAAAACCGTATTTATTTTTGAGGTTAAGTGCCTGAAAAACAGCTTCTTGTGAAAGATTAGGCACTTCACTTACTTGACTAATTTGTTCGAGGTATTCTTGTGCTTCAGTCACTGAAAGCCCATATTTTTTGAGCAAAACATTGGCAACTTCGTTCAAAACTTGCACAGAAATATGGACTTCTTCGTCTTTTTGTAAGCGTTTTTTCACAACTTCTTTTTTGTTCTGATCGGTCGGATTTTCACTTTCCGCAAGCAAATAAATCCACAAATTCGTATCCCAAAAGTTCTTATCTTTCATTGCGTTCCTCCCGATTAGGTATGACAATTTGGCGTATTTTTAAAGGTTTTTGGCTTAAAAAATCCAAAAATAAAGCAATTTTTTCTCGATTTTTAGGCACAAAAGGCTGGTTCGATTCCACAGCTTGTATGCCCATACGTTTTGCCAAGAGTAACAAAAGCATCAAATCGTTTTGATTGGAATATTGGAAAGTGATTACATTCATAGTGTAGTATTTTTAACTCTTTTGATAGTATTTTCTTTTTCAGACCACAAATATACCTATTGTACCTTTGCTTTTCAAATCCTAATCTGCTATTTTTGACCATTCCATTTTTTTCCTTAACCCAATCAAAATATACTATGAAACTTCACTTATCTAATTTTTTTTCTAAAGCCTTGATAATGTGCTTTTTAGCCCTAATATTTCAGGCTTGCGAGTCCAAACCCAAACAAGAAACCATGACCCAAACTCCTGTACCGCCAAAAGCCAAAATAGTTCCTATCGAACTTTCCGAACATGGCACAAAACGCATCGACAATTATTTTTGGTTGCGTGATGATTCCCGAAAAAACCAAGAAGTGATCGATTATTTGAACGCCGAAAACCAATATTTAGACACCGTTTTGGCACATACCAAAACTTTCCAACAATCGCTTTTTGCGGAAATGAAGGGCAGAATCAAAGAAAAAGACGAATCTGTACCGTATTTTTCGAATGGATATTGGTATTACAGTCGTTTTGATGAAGGTAAGGAATACCCGATTTATTGCCGAAAAAAAGATAAATTGGAAAATACCGAAGAAATCTTACATGATGCCAACGTAGCGGCTGAAGGCAAGAAATATTACAATGCGATGGGCTTAAGTGTTTCGGACGACAACCAAACCCTTGCCTACGGCGAAGACGTAGTAAGCCGCAGACTTTATACTTTGAAGTTTAAAAACCTCAAAACCAATGAGTTGTATCCTGAACAAATCACCAATATTGGAAGTTTGGCTTGGGCGGCTGATAACAAAACCGTTTTTTATACCAAAAAAGACACCGTAACCCTGCTCGATACTTGGGTGTATCGACACGTTTTAGGCACTGATCCCAAAACCGATGTATTGGTTTATGAGGAAAAAGATAACACATTTTATATGGGAGTCGGGCGTTTGAAATCCAAAAAATATATATCCATTTATTTGGGTAGTACGCTTACTTCCGAAGTCCTGCTTTTGCCTGCCGCTACGCCAACAGGCAAATTTACGCCGTTTTTGCCAAGAGAAAGAGGGCATGAGTACGGAGTGGAACACATTGGCAATAAGTTTTTGATAAAAACCAACTGGGAAGCCCAAAATTTCCGCCTCATGGAAGTTGAAGAAGGAAAAACGATTGACAAAAAGAATTGGAAGGAAGTCATTCCGCACCGAACGGACGTTTATCTTGATGATTTTGAGGTTTTTACGGAGCATTTGGCAGTAGCCGAACGCAAAGAAGGGCTTTTGCAAATCCGCATTATTAAAGCTGACCAAAGCGAACATTTTTTGGATTTTGGCGAACCCGCTTATGATGCCTACATTTCCACCAATCCTGAACAAAAAACCGCCAAAATTCGCTACAATTATACCTCCATGACCACGCCGAACTCGACTTTTGAGTATGATATGAACACAAAAGAGAAAAAATTGTTGAAAGAACAGGCGGTTTTGGGCAATTTTGATAAAAACAATTACCAAACCGAACGCCTTTGGGCAAATGCGACAGACGGCACAAAAGTCCCTATTTCGGTCGTGTATCGAAAAGATAAATTCAAAAAAGATGCCTCGAATCCGCTGTTGGTTTATGCCTACGGTTCGTATGGTATTTCAAGCGATCCCAGCTTCAGTTCGAACCGTTTGAGCCTGCTCGACAGAGGTTTTGTTTTTGCCAT
The DNA here is from genome assembly GCA_013297565.1 of Cytophagales bacterium. GTDB lineage: Bacteria > Bacteroidota > Bacteroidia > Cytophagales > Thermoflexibacteraceae > JAAFHK01. The sequence goes on along the minus strand of JAAFHK010000047.1, from coordinate 868 downwards.
TGCCCACATCAGAGGCGGACAGGAAATGGGGCGTGCGTGGTACGAGAACGGTAAATTGCTGAAAAAGAAAAACACTTTTACGGATTTTGCTGATGTTACGAAGTTTTTGGTAGCCCAAAAATACGGAGATCCGAAAAAAGTATTTGCTCAAGGCGGCAGTGCGGGCGGTTTGCTCATGGGTGCGGTATCGAATATGAATCCCGAATTGTATTTGGGAATGATTGCCCAAGTGCCTTTTGTTGATGTGATTTCGACCATGTGGGACGAAACGATCCCTTTGACCACAGGCGAGTTTGACGAATGGGGCAATCCGAAACAGAAAGAATATTACGATTATATGCTTTCCTATTCGCCTTATGACCAAGTAAAAGCCCAAAATTATCCAAATATGCTGGTTACGACAGGTTTTCACGACTCACAAGTCCAATATTTTGAGCCTGCCAAATGGGTAGCGAAACTGCGGGCAATGAAAACCGATCAGAATAAACTTTTGTTCAAAACTAATATGGAAGCGGGACATGGTGGAGCTTCAGGACGCTTCAAATACCTCGAAGAAATTGCCTTAAATTATGCTTTTATGTTTGATTTGGTGGGAATTACGCAGTAAGTTTATTTTAAAATTATACTGAAATACATTGCCTCATTCGTAAAACTAACATTCTTGTTCGTTTCTGTGGCGAACAAGAATGTTCGCCCTACAGATTCACTTTTGATCGAGTACAACCCCCGCAAGGTTTTAAAAACCTTGCGGGGGTTGTATATTTACCCTTCTTTCGCCAATTCCTCCAATCGGATTTCGGCTTCGAGGCAAAGTTCATCATACCATTTTTCTCCGTATTTGCGAATTAAGGCATCTTTTAAAAAAACA
>JAAFHK010000469.1 GCA_013297565.1 Cytophagales bacterium | reverse complement strand
TGCCCTATATTTACGGTTGTGCGGTAACGGCAGGCGAATGGAAATTTCTGAAATTAGAAGGCAATCAAATTTTTATAGATACAGAAACCTATTATTTGAACGAATTACCAAAAATTTTGGGCGTTTTTCATCATATTATTCATCAATTTTTGGACATTTAAGACCTTATGGATTTTTTAAGCCCACAAGGTCTTAGGATTTTCAGCCTATTTTATTCCAAAGTTTGGCTAAAAACCTGCAAACCTTTTGTATTTTTCCCGATCAGCCTTTTGGCGCGTAAAAAACGATTGTATTCGAAATCGTCATAAATCGGGCTTTTTTTGTCCATACTGCCAATTCTTACCAAATTCGAGGCGTGAATAAATTCGCCATTCCCCAGCCACATTCCCACGTGCGTTACTTTTTCCGAACTCGAATCGGTAGCGGCTTTGCCAAAAAACAACAAATCACCCGCTTCCAAACGGCTAAAATCCCTGTTTGGTGTTTCGACCGTTTCGCCTTCCCAAACCTGTTGAGAAGCATCTCTTGGAATAATCAAACCATTCATCAAATAAGCTGTTTTGGTAAAACCGCTACAATCTACCCCCTTAAATGACGTTCCGCCCCACAAATACGGCAAACCCATCATTTTTTTGGCACTATTTACCAAATTTTCTTTACTAATTTTGGTTTTTTGCGTCCATTTTTCGAGGTCTTCCACTTCCGTATTTCGCAGCAAAGCCTCACGCCCATCAGGATACAAAACTTTGATCATGCTTTTTGGGATTTTTTCGCCTTTTTTTATCTCCACTTTTTGCAAAAGGTTTCCCCAAACCAAATCCGAAACCGTTTGTGAAGGATCAGACACAGAGCGCGAAAAACCCGCAAATTCCGTATAGATCACCTTTTTTACTTTCAGCCAATCCACTTTTTCGGTCAAATCTACCTCTCGAATAGCACCACCATCTACCCAAGCCAAATATTTATCGGGCGTTTGGACAAGATACCAACCGTCCTGTTTTTTCAAAATCCTCAAAACCGTTCCCAAAAGCGTTTGCGTAGCCAACTCTGCCGAATGCTTGGGGGCAGAACGCACATTGGCTACCGAAACCCGCACAATCGCAAAAGGTTTTGCAAGACTTGCCTGCGGCAGAATTTCTATACTCTCCTCAAAATCAAGGTTTTGCTCCTTCATTTTTTCCAAAATTTCTTTTTTGGCAAGGACTATTTCCGTATCTCCTTTCAGCAAAATTTTATTCGTGGCATTCAGTTCCGCCGCCATCTCGAATCGCACCGTTCGCCGATCAGGAGCATATTTTTTTTGAATTTCGCCAATAATGGCATTTGTTTTTTGCAAAAGCGGATTTTCCGAAGGGTTCGATTGAGCCGAAATTCGCAAAAAACTAAAAACAGATAAAAACAAACATAGGTAAATTTTTTTCATACAAAATTTTTATTTTCGTGTCCAAATATACAATTTCCATCAATAAAAAAATCCATTAATCGATTAATGGATTTTTTTATTGTCTTTTTTGTCATGATTAAAGAGTACATTTTCAGTCAAAAAAAAGATTTTTGCCCAAAAGGTAAAAATCTTTCTCAACCAATTTATTACCAAAAATGTCATTTTATCATTCTTTCCCCTGTGAGTATTATTATTTTCATTTTGTTAGAATACTAAAGGTCTTGCCCATTGTTTGAATTATGTTTTTGAAAAACAAAAACATGAGGAAAAGAGAAAAGAATGATAAAAATAACAAAGCAAAGGTAAGACAGGCGAGTTTTGATTGCGTTGCTTTTTATAAAATGGTCTGTGAAGCTGAAGTACCAACTTGCTAAGTAATTGATTATCAAGCCATTAATTTTATTGTATTTCGATAAGTTTCTTAAATGCTTTTTGTGCCTTGCCTGTTTGCAAAGAATTTTGAGCCATATCAATACATTCGGGCAGAGTTTTATGAGGAAACATACATTGCAAAGCGGCAGCAGAATTAGCCAACACGACATTTTTTTGAGCTTGAGTTGCTTCATTTTGTAATATTTTAACAAAAATATCGGCGGCTTCGGCTACAGTCGTTCCTCCAAAAAGTTGTTCAGGTTTTAGGGTTTCGAACCCAAAATCTTCAGGTTGGAGGATTTGATCAAGCTGGTTTCCAATAAATTTGACAGGGCAAGTCAATGAAATTTCGTCATAACCGTCCAAGCTGTGCAAAATAACGAACTGCTTATTGGTTTGTTGGTAAATGTAATTATACAAACGTGCCAATTCTAAGCTAAAAACGCCCACTAATTGGAAAGTTGGGAAAGCGGGATTGACCATAGGTCCGAGCATATTAAAAAAAGTTTTCACGCCTAATTGCTTGCGAATGGGGGCAATATTTTTCAAAGCGGGGTGAAAAAGCGGGGCGTGCATCATGCAAATGCCCGCTTGGTCTAATTGCCGCTTAAGTTTGTCCTCATCGTTGGTGAAACGATAACCCAAAAACTCCAAGACATTCGAAGAACCGCAAACCGAAGAAACACCATAATTTCCATGTTTTGCCACTTTTCCGCCTGCTCCAGCTACCACGAAAGCCGAAAGCGTGGAAATATTGAAAGTATCTTTGGCATCTCCGCCTGTTCCGCAAAGGTCGATGGTTTGGAAATCACTAAAATCCATACGCTTGCACAAACCCAAAAGGGCATCTCGAAAACCCGAAAGCTCCTCGACAGAAATGCTCCGCATGAGATAAACCGTAATAAATGCCGACATTTCTGCCTCGTTGTATTCGGCATTTGCCATGTGAATCAGCACTTCTTCGGCTTCCAAACGGCTAAGGTGCTGATGAGCAAACAAATGATTGAGTATTTTTTTCACGTCAAAACTTGATAGAGTAAAATTGTTGTTTGATCAAAGGTAAATCAAAAATTTCTAAAAAAGCAATATTTTTTGTATCATGCCTCGAATTTCAAATAACCTTATTTCTTGTATGAAAAAACCTTATTTTTCGCAAACAAGCCTATTTATTTTAGCATTATGTTATTTTTTTAGTTTTTCTGTAAAAGTTTTGGCTCAAGAAAGCGCCCAATTTACGGACGATGAACTTGTGGGCAAAATCGATTACCCAAAGCACCCCGATTTTGTAAAAGTAGATGCCCGATACGGTACACAAGGGCGTGTTTTTTATTTGCGAAAAGCCACTTATGAAGCCTTCCAAAAACTGCACGCCGCCGCCAAAAAAGAAGGGATTAGTTTTACGATAGTTTCGGCGAGTCGGAATTTTACCGATCAAAAAAATATTTGGGAAAATAAATGGCAAAAACTCAAGCACCTCA
>JAAFHK010000468.1 GCA_013297565.1 Cytophagales bacterium | reverse complement strand
TCGGGTTTTGAGTTCAATGTGGATAAGAAATTAAAATTGACAGGTTATTGTGATTTTATGCTGTCTTCAGAAACGAATCGAGCCGAAATTACCGCCCCTATTTTTTGCTTAATAGAAGCCAAAGATGGCGAAATAGATAAAGTTTATGCCCAATGTGGTGCGGAAATGTACGCCGCCCAAATTTTTAATGAAAGAGAAGGAAACCCACGAAAACAAATTTTTGGTTGTGTAACGAATGCCTTTTCTTGGTGTTTTTTGAAATTGGAACAGAAAAACCTTTATATCGATCCCAATTATGTTCCTTTAACTTTTACCAAACCGCATGAAGTTTTGGCGGTTTTACAGTGGATTTTGGACGAAAGTTTGAAACCGCAACAAGCCTAATTAAGAAACCTTTTTTTGTTTCCAAACGAATTACCCATTATGCTACTTTCAGAAACTATAGAAAAAGATTTTAGGTACGGTTCGCAAGAGGTAGAAAACGCCAAAATATCGCATCAGGTGGTTTTTAAGAGCATTTCTGCTGATAATTCGATTCTCAATTTGCTTGTGCAAGATACAAAAAACACTTACGAGGTCGAAATCCAATTTAATTATTCGGCAGTGGTCAAAATGCAATGTTCTTGCAAAGCGTATTCGGAATGTGTGCATCAAAAACTGGGAAAATTGTATTTGCAAGCCTATTTTACAAAAGAAATTTTGCCTACTTTGTCCGTCCGCAATTCCTCCGATCCTTTTACTATCACCACAAACCTCAACGAAACGGATTTAAAAAGTTTATTTCATGCCACGCCCGAAGGTTCTTGGTACAGATCGGCACATATTAAAAGCCTAAAAGAAAATCACATTGTTTTCAAAACGGATACCTATAGTTCGCAACTTGTTGAGTTCCAAATCAATGATAATCAGGCTGTTACAGTTTGTAATTGTAATGAAAACTATGTCGGTTTGTGTCCGCACCAGCACGCCGCTATCCTTTCGGTGATTCGCAACGAAACCAATCTTTTGGAGGTGGCAAGTACCAAAGGACTGAAAAAATTGCGCAAGGATACGCTAATTCAATACGGTTTGCCTGCCAATACGGATTTTGACGAATTTTTTGAATTGACTTTTGACAAACTACGCATTTATTATAAAACCCATAAACTTGGCACAGGTTTGCAACCGATCAAAGCCTTCCGAACCGAATCGCATTTTGATAAATTCGAGTCGCTGATCACGCAAGCCAATCCGCGCTTGGAAAAAGAATTCGTACTGTGTTACTTTTTTTGCTTCGAAAAAGGCGACCGAGTCAATTATGCCCTCGATGCCTACAAAGGCAAAATGGCGCGAACCGCTGTACCCAAATCCCTCAAAAGTGCCAGTTTATCCGATTTGGTGCATTGCACGTCTGATGATATTGATCACGATTTGATGAGCAAAATGTCGAAATACGCCAATTATTTGGAAATTACCAGCGACCGAAGTGATTGGTTTTTTCGTAGTTTAGTCCATTTGTGGCAAGTTTATACGGATATTTTTCCTTTGCTTAGTACTCGAAACCACATTTTTTTGGCGGAAAGTGAAAATTATTTGAGCAAAGCCGAAGCGGTGCAGGTTTCGGTCGATCCCGTCAAATTGCATTTCGAATTTACCGAAGATTCGGCGTATTTGAATTTGCACAAAATCATGACCATCAAGGGCGAAACTGTCAAAGAATACGAAAAAATTGATCCGCTTCTGATCCGTATTGGCGATACTTTGCACACTTTCGCAAGCCCTCAAGATATGCAAGCCGATTACAAAATGAAAGAAGACGAGGTTTTGCGAGTGGTGAAAGAAGATTTTGATAGTTTTTTCGAGGATTACGTTTTGCCACTGACGCAGGAGTTCAAAATTGACTATGCCCTCAAAAGCCGAGAAGTCAAAACGATTGGCTTGATTGCTGATAAAAAGTGTATTTATTTGACCGAAAATGCCAATACGATCCAGTTCAAACCGACCGTTTTGTACCATAATGGAGAGGAAATCAATGCTTTGGCGGAAAATGATATTTGCAAGAAAAAAAATAATAATTTATTGATTTATAACATAGATACGGAATTTCATCAAGAATATATTTCATTTTTCCGTAGTCTGCATTCAAGTTTTGCTACACAAAGCCGTAGAGATTTTTTCGTCTTGAATTACAGCGATTTTGATGTGAGTTGGTTTGCCGATTTTTATGAAAAAATGAACCAAGAATCGGTTGAAATATACGGTTTTAATGAACTCAAACACTTTAAATATTCGCCACACAAACCCACTTTGCGTACTTCGGTGAGTTCGAATCAAGATTGGTTCGAGGTCGATGTCGAGGTCAAATTTGGCACTGAAAGCCTGTCCCTCAAAGACTTACAAAAAAGTATCGCCAATCGGAGCCGCTACATTCGCTTGGGCGATGGTTCGATGGGACTTTTGCCCGAAGAATGGTTGGACAAATTGGCAAATTATTACAAACACGGCGAAGTAGCGAAAGGAAAATTGCAGATTTCGAAGTTTAAATTTTCGATTCTTGATGATTTGTTCGAAAACCTTGACGACAAAAAATTGGTAAAAGAATTGGCAGAAAAAAAGCGAAAATTAGCCGAATTTGCCAACATCGAAAACACCCAAATTCCTACCGAAATTCGGGCAACTTTGCGGGATTACCAAAAAGCGGGCTATAATTGGCTAAATTTTTTGGATACGTACCAATGGGGCGGCATTTTGGCCGACGATATGGGCTTGGGGAAAACCTTGCAAATTATTACTTTTTTGCAGAAACAAGCCAGTTTAAAAAAAAGCCCTAATTTGATTGTTTTGCCTACTTCTTTGCTTTTTAATTGGAAAAATGAATTAGAAAAATTTGCGCCTACTCTGCGGATTTATTTTCATTATGGTAATAATCGAAGTTCAGAATTAGATAATTTCAAGAATTTTGACCTAATAATTACCACTTACGGCACGATGCTTCACGATATTGAGGCTTTGCAACAGGTCAAATTCAACTATGTAATCCTTGATGAATCGCAAAGTATCAAAAATCCGAGTTCCAAACGCTACAAAGCGGCGTGTTTGCTCAAAGCCACGAACCGAATTGCGATGACGGGAACGCCCATCGAAAACAATACGTTCGATTTGTATGCCCAAATGAATTTCCTAAATCCTGGTTTTTTGGGCAATCAGGAAACTTTTAAACGCAATTATGCGAACCCAATCGACAAAGATCGGGACAAAAAAGCGGCGGCTGAACTGCAAAAAATGATTACGCCTTTCATTTTGCGAAGAATGAAACAACAAGTCGCT
>JAAFHK010000467.1 GCA_013297565.1 Cytophagales bacterium | reverse complement strand
ACAAGCGACTCAGGAAAAAGTTTGGCGTTTGCCGCTTTGGGAAGACTACGATTCGGAAGTAAAATCGGAAATAGCCGATCTGAAAAACCATCACAGCAGTCCGTTTGCGGGGGCTATAGTAGCAGGCAAATTTTTGGAGGCGTTCGTGGAAAATCACGAAGCATGGGCGCACATAGACGTAGCAGGAACAACCTTTTTGGACGGTGAATTTGCGAAAGGAAAAAGTGCAACGGCTTACGGTTTGCGGCTGATTATCAAGTATTTGGAAAATAAAATTGCCGAAAAGAAATAAGAATTGCCACTTATTATTTTTTGATACGGATTATACGGCGTTTATCAATAAGTTGAAAAATTAAGGGCGAAAAAGCACAAAAAACCCGCAAAATATTCAATTTTGTGGGTTTAAAATTTTATTTACGTATGTTTCTTCCTAAAATCGTGGTTTTGAATTTATAAAAAAAACCAAAAGGCTGTCCGAAAACAGCCTTTTGGGAAAGATTAAAAACGAGTATAATGGCGATCAGGTAAAATAATATCCGCCTTTCCACCCTCAACGCTAATTGTTTTTGTTTGGGTACGATCAGCTATTTCTGCCCAAAAATTGGCTTTGAGATGTAAGCCTTCTTTATTATCCAAATACCATTCCCCTTTTTGAATATTATAACCTCCATCCTTGTTGTATTGAATGTTAAAAGCAGGGTCAGAACCCGAAATATAGTGTTTGCTTTTCAACAAAGACAATTCAGTATTATTAATAAGAAATGATAAGACTTGATCGTCTACTTTTGCTGTAAAGGCAAGACTATTAAAATCAGGCAAGTAAAAGATCAGTGTTAAGTCCCTTGTTTCGAATGGTTTGCCATTCAAAACGCCACTTATTTTGCCTGTAAAAGCAGGCTCTATTGGTGTATAAACTTCATGGCAACCTGCCAAGAGTGTTATAAAAAAGAAAAATGCAATGATTTTTTTCATGGAATAAAAGGGTTTATGTGAAAAATTAGATTACCAAAAAATGTTTCTTCCTAAAATCGTGGTTTTGAGTTTATAAAAAAAGCAAAAAGGCTGTCCGAAAACAGCCTTTTTAGAAAAAGATTACTCACGAAGATAACGGCGATCAGGCAAAATAATATCGATTGTTCCACCTTCTATAACAATCGTTTTATTAGTTTGCGGATCACTTAACTCTGCCCAAAAAGAAGCTTTAATATGATTACCTTCTCGGCTTTGTACCAAATATTGTCCTTTTTGAGTTCTGTATGATGCTTTGTCCTTGTTACAGATCAGGAGAAAACTATGATCGAAATCCGTGTGGTGATAAGGTACAGCTTTCAACAAAGTTGCTTCTAAATTATTTAAACTAAAATACAAGCCTTCATTTTCTCCTCTTATGATGCCAAAAGATATACTTTTAGTTTCAGGGAAATGAGAAATGAGAAGTAAATCCCTTGTTTCATAAGGTTTTCCATCAATTACCGCACTTACTTTACCTACAAAAGGAGGTGCGGGTTCAGGCGTACGTGCCTCATGGCAACCTGCCAAGAGTGCTACAAAAAAGAAAAATACAATGATTTTTTTCATGGAATAAAAGGGTTTTATGTGAAAAATTAGATTACCAAGAAGCAGATACAGCATACGATTGGGTATGTGGCACTACATAAGCGTTGTAATTTCCTGAACAAGAAATGGTAACAGGATTATTATTATCTCCACCACTTGCAATACGAACTTCCAAATTACCACTACTTGTAACACTATGGTTTTCATTATATTTCCCACCAACAAACCAATTATTTGCATAAACTGATGCATTAAGATTGGAAATAGATTTGGTGGTTTGTTCACCAGCAGGCAACCAACCTGAACTATGCAAGTATTCCAATTTTACTCTTGTGTAGACATCAAGAGGCATGACTACTACAGCCGAAAAAATAACCACTTCAAAAACAATTTTCATAGTGTGTCCTCCTGCACCATACTGGTACTGATAACGAGCATCATATCCGCCCACCCCTAATGTAACCGCATAGTCAAGACGCTTATTTTCCATAACCGTTGCAGTACTTACGAAATTATCTTTCGTTTTAGGAGCATCTTGGCTTTTGGACTGTAAAACTTTGAGTATGTCATTGGTTTGGACATCACTCTTAATTTGTTTTTGTTTTACCTTGTCCAGTTTTGCCTGATCGCCTACTACCAAATGCTTGGATTTGTCATCATACCAAACTATGGTATCGGCATATTGTACTTCGGCTTGATCGTTCAAGAGCAGAAGATAGGCTCTTGGGTGATCTTTGAAACGCACATTGTACATATCGGGTGTGTACATCGTTTTGCGGAGTCGTCCATATAGGGATTTAATGCCCAAGTCTTTTACCCATTTTTCGCCTTCTTCGGCTTCGAGGCTAAACATTTTGAGAAAAACAGCACGAAAATGCTCACTATTCTTGAATACCAAGCGCTCATTTTCGACTTTGATTTTTTCTTTGCCCCATTTAGCCCATAAGTCGGCTGCTGGATCAGGCTTTTCTGCTCTACCTGCCTTAGAAAGGGCGGGAGCAAGGTCTTTTTCTATCTTCTGGGCATCTTGCTGGCAAGCATAGCTCAAGAAAAGAAAACTAAAAACTAAGACGAAAGACGAAAGACGAAAGACGAAAGACGAAAGACGAAAGACGAAAGACGAAAGACGAAAGACGAAAGACGAAAGACGAAAGACGAAAGACGAAAGACGAAAGAGCTTTTTCATAATTGAAAATTAAACATAAAGGTTTAAAAATAAGACAAAAGCAAGATTTGCTTTTCGGTTGCAAAGGTAAATAAGGGGAATCAAATACGCAAAGGAAATAAATCGCAATTTTGCACCTACCATTTATAGTAGTTTTTTGGCTAAAAAGAGGGCAAAATTGCAAATTTTGCAATTTGAGAATCGAATTGGGGTATTTTTGGGCTATAGAGAGGTTTGCTGCGCTCCTAAGTTTTGCCTAAATACTTGGACTTGGACTTAATGATCCGATACTTTGAAAATGTTAGATACATTTGATCATCAGTAAAATATTTTTTCAGAAAATACCGATGTTTCAAAATCCAATTCGCAATTTGGACTATACTCAAACTAAATTGGTTTTGGTCGTAAAATGAACATTCTTGTTCGTTTCTGTGGCGAACAAGAATGTTCGCCCTACAGAACCACATTTGATTGAGTATAAAAAGCTAAATACTATGCGTTTTTTGCTAAGTTTGCGTCAGCCACAAAAAAATTAAAATAAGCCCTAAATATTTCATAAATTTTTTCTACTTCTTTTTAAACCTTTTCGACCTTTGGCG
>JAAFHK010000466.1 GCA_013297565.1 Cytophagales bacterium | reverse complement strand
AAGCACTATGACAAATGTTTTTGTAACATAGGCTTTAGCCTGTGGGTAATTAAATCATTGATAATCAAGCAATCACAGGCTAAAGCCTATGCTACACTTATACAAACACTTTTGTACAAGTGCTTATCAAGAATTTTTTGTTTTTTGGGAAGAAAAAATGTATTTTTGGAAAAAGAATAAAATATATGCAAGCCGCCATTTCTTTTCCTTTGAGCAATTTGCAAGTCGAATTATTGAAATTGTTTGCTCAAAATATTGCCGAACAGGATTTGATCCAAATCAAAACCTTGATTGCTCAGTACCTTGCCCAAAAAGCAAGCGAATTAGCCGATAAAGTTTGGGAAGAAAAAGGACTTTCGCCTGAAATGATTTTAAATCGGCATTTTCGTACATCTTATACGAATCCATTATTTCGATAGTATTTTTTTACGAAAAAATGCATTTTCGGCTGTTATTCTGTAAATTGTATTAATTTCGAAAATTCAGGTTCAGACTTCTTTTAAATTTTCCTATCTTGCCAAAAACATACGAAATACTATGAATGTAGAACTTATAAAATTGGATTTAATAGCCAAAATTCTGATCATACAAGAATTAGGTTTTTTATTGGAATTAGAGGCTTGGGTGGATCAAAAAATGAAAGAAATGGTAGTTTCGAACCCCTACATTTTGCCTACGGGGAAGCCCATGCCCCTCGATGTGCTAAAAAACAGGGTACAAAAAGCCGAAGAAGAAGACGAGGCAGGAAAATCCATTGCCGATGAAGACCTAATTATTACTATCTAAAAAATGGAAAAGAAAAAGCCCACCTTAAAGTTGCGTTGGTCTTCCTATGCCAAAGATAACTTGATGGATATTGCCGAATATATCAAACAGGAATCACCGCAAAATGCAAGGAAGGTAATCCAAAAGATAAGGGAAACCGCCCAAAAAATTACTCAAAACCCCGAAGCCTACCCTGTTATGCAGGAAATAAGTAGCGAGGACATGATTTATCGTTATGCCTTGTGCTACAAATACAAAATTATTTTTAGGGCGAAGGTTTGGTATATTCTCGTGATTGACATTTTCCACAGTAGCCGCAATCCTGAAACCTTGCAAAATATCAAAGAACAAGATACGAAATGAAATTTCTTGAACCCGAATTTTCAGAATTAGGAAATTAACAGAATTTTCGACTGTTTAATTTTGAAAATTCTAAAATTATGGTTCAGATATTTGCATTTTCGGCTGTTATTCTGTAAATTGTATTAATTCCGAAAATTCAGGTTCAGAAATTGGCTGTTCTCCTACAAATCAAATCATCATCAAAATCCTGATTCAGACCATGAAAACCCTAATCCTTACTCTCGCCCTTCTGCTCGCCTGCGTAGGCTTGAGCCACATGACCTATGCACAAAATATCCCTACAGCCCCTAACAAAACCGAAAACGGACTAAGGGAAGGTAAATGGGTAGTATGGTTTACCAAAAAATGGAAACCGACCGAAATAAAGGACTCGGTGGCTTTTTATAGAGTGATAGAATATAAAAATAGCAAAGTACAAGGGCGTATAAAAGCATACCAAATAGATGGAACGATACAATGGGAAGGAAATTTTAATTCTACGGATTTAGATTGTGCATCAGGTTGTGAATCGTGTTTATGTGAAGGATTGATTACATTTTATGATAAAAATGGTAAAATTTCATCAGAAGCTAAATACAAAAATGGGCGAAAAGAAACAGATATTGCCTATGCACAAACGATCCCTACCGCCCCTAACAAAACCGAAAACGGACTAAAAGAAGGGAAATGGGTACTATGGTTTACCCAAAAATGGAAACCTACCGAAATAAAGGACTCGGTAGCTTTTTACCGCATAATTAGCTACACAAAAGGCAAGCCTACGGGCATTGTGAATGATTTTTACCTCTCAGGCAAAAAACAATGGGAAGGCAAATTGATTTCTGATGATCCGGAAGTAAACGAGGGAAAAGCGGTTTGGTTTTATGAAAATGGGCAAAAAAGTAGTGAAGTTACCTTTGTAAATGGTAAAAAAGAGGGTGAAGAAAAGGACTATTACGAAAGTGGTAAACTAAAAGCTACTTATCTTTTTAAAGATGGTAAATTGAAGGAAAAAGCTACTTGGTTTTATGAAAATGGGCAAAAAAGTGGCGAAGCTACCTTTGTAAATGGTAAAAAAGAGGGTGAAGAAAAAGAATATTACGAGAGTGGTAAACCAAAAGGTGTCTTTCTTCATAAAGATGGCAAATTGAACGGTGTTTTTACGACTTTTTATGAAAATGGGAAAAAACAAGCGGAGGGTGAGTTTATGAATGGCGTGCGAGTATGGAATTGGACTTGGTATGAATCAGACGGAAAAGTAAAAAGCACAAGTTATTATCAAGAACCTCTTGATATACTGAGCGAGCAAAAAAAAGATCAAGAATTATCAAACTTTTTTGATAAAAAGAAAAAAGAAACTCAAAAACAATACGGAGTTTCAAGTCTTGAGTATGCCCAAACTTTGGAAACGATTGCGTATTTTTATGCTAATGGCGAATCCTATACATTGGAAAAAGAAATATTTAAAAAAATTGATAGCCTCTATTGGGAAAGCTTAACCCTAAAAAAGAAATTATTAGGAAGTAAAGATAGCTTATACAAGGCTTCTTTGTATAAAGTTGTTTCATTCTATCTTACCAAAAGTGAATCATACACTTTCGATCATGAAGCATTTGTAAGTTTTGTTAAAAATTTTCAAGTAGATTGGAAGTATCTCTACAATTATATGTATAATGTTTGTCAAAAATACGATATTGTAAAGCGAAGAGCTTTTTTGAGAAGTTACGATATTCGTCTAATACACTATATTTTGGTAAATGCAGAAAAAGACCTATCTACAAAACAGCCTGAAGAGTGTAAAAGAATCCATAAAATTTTTACTGATAACAGTTATTATGATTCTTCGAGAGATTATATAACAGAGATATCAAAAAAAAATGGATCAGATAGCCGAAAGGAACTTAGTAAAGAAGTATTAGAAATAAAGCCTCTAATTCAGAAATATTTTGGCGTTTCCAAAGAATACTCTCATTTCTTAGATGCTTTGTCGAAAAGTGTTTATGGTTATGCTACACAAGATTCGATTAATGGTAAGCAATTGGAGGCACTTCTGATAGAAAAAATATCAATAGATAAGCAGTTGTATGGCGAAAATCATCAAGAGTATAAAGAAAATTACACCATATTAGCAGGTTGCTATATCGAGTATTTTGTTGAAAAATACAAAAATGACCCTTATGCTGTTTTACCGTATAAGAGGAAAGCTATAGAGTGTTATAAAA
>JAAFHK010000463.1 GCA_013297565.1 Cytophagales bacterium | reverse complement strand
CTCTGGTCTCGAGGGCGAAGGTTACAGGATAAACTTCAGAATAGCAAGATGAAACGGAGCTTTATTCGCTTCATCTTGCCTATTGTGCGGCTAACTGCTTCGTGAAGGTTCGAATCCTTCCCCTACAGCTACAAAGTTTTTATGTGTTGTTTATTGGTTAAGGTTGATAGGAAAGGGGTATGCTGTTTAGCGTACCTTTTTTTTTGCTATTTTTTCTACCAATAAGGTTTGTTATTCTCAAAAAAAAATGCTTACTTGAAACGTTCTTATTTTTCCATATCTTTTAATAAATCTCAAAAGTCATGAAGTACATTTTCGTATTACTTTGTTTGTTTTTTATAAGTGCTACTACAGTTTCGGTTTCGGCACAGTCCGACAAGGAAGCTAAAGAAGCCCAAAAAGAAACCGCCAAACAAAAAGAAGCGGAACAAAAAGCCGCTGAAAAAGCCAAAAAAGAGGCTGAAAAGCAAAAAGAGGCTAATAAAAAAGCCACCGAACAAGCCAAAAAAGATGCCGTAAAAAAGAAAGATGCTGAAAAAAAAGCGGCAGTTAAGGCTAAAGACGAGGCAAAAAAAACGGCTGAAAAAGCTAAAAAAGAAGCCGCCAAACAAAAAGATGCGGATAAAAAAGCAAAAGAAAAGGCGAAAAAAGATGCGGCAAAAGCCAAAGCAGATGCTAAAAAAGAGGCTGAAAAAGCCAAAAAAGAAGCCGCTAAGGAAAAGGCTAAAGAGAAGAAAAATTAAAAAAATCCCCAAAAACTGTCTTAGTTTTTGGGGATTTTTTTGTTCGAAAAATTATCTGATAAAGTATTTTGCGAAATATTAATTTTGTATTAAATCGTTTTTTTTTTTTGTTTTACTGTGATTTATAAAATTATCTACTACTTTTGTGGCGTAATCATTTTTTTAAATCATTAATCCAAATTACATTTGCCATGAGAAAATTTGTTAAAAACATTGCCTTATCTATGTTTACCACATTAGCCCTGATTTCCTGCCAACAGGAAAACCTGAAACCGCAAACGGACAACGTTCCTAAAACCAGCGGAGCAAGAACCGAACGCCAAACGCCCAAATTGGAGGCAGATTATTTGGTATTCGAGGATTATGCCAGCTTCGAAGCTGCCGCCCGAAGCCTCTCGAATCGCCCAAGTGCCGAAAAGGAAAGTTACGAAAACCAAGTAAGCGGTTTTGTGTCGATGCGCAAAGTGTTTGCTCAAGCCCAAGCCGAACAACGCAAAATGGCTGAACAACACGACAAACTCTCGGAAAGCGCGAAACAAGCCCTCAAAGCCCAGCTAAAAGGCAAAATCCAGTATGCTGAATATGCCAAACAGCACCCGAATGCCGTTAAATTGCGTACTGAAGGCGGTTTGGAAATTAATATTTTCAATCCTGACTTTGCAAGCCTAACGAACGAGAACGGGATCGTAAAAATAGGCAAGCACCTCTACCAATATACGGACGAAGCCGTAAAAGTGCTGTTGTATGCCAAAGAAGGCGAAGCAAACAAACTGCTCCGAGCTACGCAAAACTCTGCCGACAAAAAAATATGGGTTATGCCCATCGTCCGAAAAATGCCCGCAGGTAAAGGAAATGGGAGAGTGGAAGCATCAAATTCTTTTGAATCCAATTATGCAACCAACAGACGTTTTCTATGTACGGTAAATATTAATGATTATGCAGCATACCCAATCGAAGATGGAAGTGGATGCCCTCCTGGTGAAAGATCATGCTTGCCAGTTATTACAGGTTGGGTTTATTATACAGACTATAGAGCAACAGGAATTAATGAAGCTTACAGTAGTTGGAGTGGGTGGTATGGAGTAGGTGGAGAAGAATCACTTTATCGGGCTACCGAGCTAAGTGCCAATGGTCTTATTTTCGGTGGTGAATCGAGTGGATATTGGACAGTTTATCATGGTCCCGCCATCAATTTTGGCGTAACGTATAATAGTTTTTATCTGTATCAACAGACCTTTAATCCTAATAATACTGTTAGTAAGGATTTACTCACCGCTGTTTTGGTAATACTTTAGTTTTTAAAAACAAACTCCATGCAATAATCTCTATTGGTTGCGTGGAGTTTGTTTTTTAACAAATTTATTTTATGAAAAAACTACTTATTATTACCTTAATTAGTTGGCTTCTCTTATCTTGTACCTACGCCCAAAATTTTGTCCCAAATCATAGCTTCGAAAAGTATAGAAATTGTCCTAAAAGAGGTAGTGATCTGTATGCTTCCTTTTGTTGGCAAAACCCAAGCCCTAAAAGTACCCCCGATTTACATAATTTGGATTGTCCAAATCAAAATAAAAATTGCTTCTTACCAAACCTTTTGGCAAGAACAGGTCGAGGATCATTAGGTCTTCTTGTGGATAATGAAAATGGTGAGGATTATAGAGAATACGCACAAATAAAACTTCTTAAGCCCCTAAAGGCTGGTCGAGAGTATTATGGTGAATTTTATATTCGTGCCTACGAAGAAGCAACGCTTTATCAATGGGATTGGGGTATGTTATTTACCTCACAAGTACCTGTTGGGAAAATAAGTATTGTTTCGAATGCTAATAAAATAATAATTTATGAGCAAAAGCCACAAGTGCGTAATGCTAAAGGCAATTTTATTACTGAAAATAAGTTTTGGACAAAGATTAGTAATAAGTTCATAGCCCAAAATAATGGGGCATATCTTACGCTTGGCTGTTTTGGTACTCTCAATCAAGTTGATTATCAATATAGTGAATATATTAAAAATCTATGTGTTTTGAAATCAGGTCTTGGCTATTACTACATCGATGATGTAGCCCTCTACGATTGCACTCAACTCACTGATTACAAGCATTTTAGCTTGGAATGTCAGCCTTCGGTACGGCTTGCTCCTGAGATTGAGGGCGGGACTTTCCTCTGGTCGGACGGGAGTACAGCGCGGGAGAAAACTTTTGACAAGGCAGGAAAATACTGGCTCGAAAGCCGTTTGGAAGATTGTTTTACAAGGGATACTTTTGAAATTTTTGAGAAAATACCCCAGATCAAGATCGATACTTTGCTTTGCGAGGGTACGCCTTTGGTGATGGATTGGGCGGAACTTATAACCGATCAGCCCATTACCGAACCTTGCGGAGCGCAGATTCCAAGAATCGAACAAGCAGGAGAGTACAAACTCGATCTCAAGCTACAAGGTTGTACGGTACGGCATGAGATCAAAATTCGCTATGAGAAAATGCCTGAAATCCGTTTGACACAAGATACGGTTTTGTGTAGAGGAGAAGTTTTGCGCTTGCAAGTTCCTGAAAAACAAGGGATTAGTTATGAATGGAGCAACGGTGATAAGGGAGGCAT
>JAAFHK010000464.1 GCA_013297565.1 Cytophagales bacterium | reverse complement strand
TCCAATGGTATTTTTCCGCACTTTCGCCTATCAAAAGTTCGGCTTCAAGTTTGGATTTTTCGTAAGGATTTCGAAAGGTTTGATGTACGTTTTGGTAATTCGGTAAAATTCGTCCTGCTGTAGTCCCGCACACATACGCCGTCCCAACATAGTCAAACTCACCCAAATTAAGGTTTTCTAATAATTTTATGATTTTTCGAGTGCCGCCAACATTTGCTTCATGGGTTTCTTGGGCTACTTTTTGGGTAGTTTGCAGATTGGGGACTGCCGCCAAATGGACAAAAAAATCAAGGGGAACAGATTGTATTTTTCGAAGATTGTCCTGATCTATCAGTTTTTCGCTTTTTAGATCAATTTCGACAGCTATTAAATTAGTTTGCAACCAATTTCGAACATCATTTTCAAAAAATTTGGGAAGGTTAAGGTAAGTCCATGCTTCTTGGTCAAATAGTTCGATGAGGCGACTCGCAAGACTTTGTTTGGCTGAATTTCTACCCAAAACAAATACTTTCAGCTCACTAAGACGGCTTAGGTTTTGTTTGAGAATTTCAAAAAGTAAATGCGAACCAATAAAACCTGTTGCACCCGTAAGTGCGATATGAATGGGCATAAATGTTTATTTCGTTGGTTCTGTTCGAAGTCTTTCTATTTGCTCAAGTATCAAACCAGTCGCTTTTGCCACAAAGCCGTCATCAGAGCCTAATTCTATGAGTTTTTTTGCAATTTCGATTTTTTCTTCCTGTTTAGCTTTGTTTTCGGTCTTTGCCAGAACAATTCGCGCCGCTTCTTTATTTTTGGCTTGGGTACGTTCTTCAGGACTCAAATTGTCAAAACTTATCAACTCCATAGCACGTTTAATCCCCTCATTTTCAGTGTTTAAAACAGGTCTTTGCGGATTATAAATAGACTGATAAATCAGGTCTAACCAATCTCGAATTTTTTTGGGCGTACCCTCATCTGGGTGATTGGGATTGAGGCAAACAAATTGATGTCCATACAAATCCCGCATTTCGCCTCTCAAAGACTGCGGATTGAGATTGAGCAGTAAAACTTCGTCCAAGATCGGTTTTCCATTTTTTTCGCTGATCGTGTAAGGAACGGTAAGCACCACAATCATATAAAACGTTTGCTCGATATTGTATTCTTTGGCATTTTTTTGCTGTTCGGCAATGAGCATTAAAAAATAGTGCAAAAAACGGTGAAAATGATGATCGTATTCCACTCGTTGAATCTCGATACAAACTCTTTTGTCAATACTTTCAGCAAAAATATCCAATTCAAAATCGATATAACCAATTTTCGGGATAAATTTTTTTTCAGTTTCGATCTTTTCTACCTCAATCTCAATACCCAGAATATCCCTCACAAAAGCCAAAAAAACGGTTTTATCCGTAAAGGCTTTCTTAAAAATTACCTCATTATCCAAATTACCAAGCATATTTATGGGGTGTTATTCTTCTTTGATTGCAAAGGTACAAAAAGATTAGGCTTTCAGGTGCGTATTCACTCCTATCAATATTTGCCCTTTTTCAGTAAGTTTAAAGCCATTTTCTTCAAAAATTTTGTAGATTCGGTGTCGAATCCCAAACTCATCGTAAATATTCATGACCACAAAACGGATTTTTTCGAGCAATAAATTTGCTGAAGTGCTATCATCAAAAATAGGCATTTCTGAACCCTCGATATCAAGCTTGAGTAAGTCTAAAGTTTCCCAATTTCGTTGTTTTAGCAAAGTCTCCACTTTTAACCCCTTGATTCCTGTAGGTTGTAGGGTTTCACGCAGGGTGAAAGGGAGTTCCATCTCCATATCTTTTCCTTTGATTAATTCCAAATCTTTGTCGTTGTTCCAAATAGCAATTTGCAAGGGCGTAATGCGTTCAGTTGGGTTAATATTTAGGTTTTTGAGCATTTGAGCATAAATTTCGCCAATAGGTTCAAGACAAATAATGTCGGCTTGGGGGAATTTTTGGCTGAAATAAAGGCTCGAAAAACCAATTCCCGCACCCGCATCTATGATACGGAGAATACTGTTTGGGTTAGTATGGTTTTCGATAATATCGCAAACGGGTTTAAATAGTTGTTTTTCTATAATTTGTCTAAAAAAAGCAAAATCACGGGAAGGATTTTTTCGCAAAAAAACTTTTAATTTGCCCCATTCAAGATCGTATGCGGCTTTGAAATGATCTCTTGTATATTCTTCCAATATGCCATGATTTACTAAAAGATGTTGTAAATATTGATCCAAATCGTCTTCGGCTTGGGTATAAGGCAAGCCAAAAGTCCTCTTTAGCCAGTATTTGACCACTTGCAAACGCAGATCGAAAGGAAGTATCGATAAATATTGTAGTTGCGAAAATTTCATTTATTATTAGTCGTGTTTTATTTCCACTATCAAAGGAATAATCTGGTTTTTGGCTTGAGTGCTAAGTCTTGCCTGAAAAGAAGCCTTATTTCGGTCATATTGAATCGAACTTGCCAATAAATCTTTCCCTACCGCCTGCCGAAGGCGCACATCTATATCTCCCTCAATGCGTTCCATTTTTTCCATAATTGACTTAATATCGAGGGCTTGTTGGGAATAGAGAATACAAATATAATCTTTTCCTTTTTGTTCATCGAGTCGAATATAATATTTTTCATCGGGAAACGCCAAAGTTCCTTGTCGATGGCTCAACAAAGGGCTTACCGTTTTGTCGTAAGGAAACAGAAGTGAGCATTTTCCGCTTAAATCCGTACCTATAGCGTACAAATAAGTTGGCGAAACGTGCGA
Source organism: Cytophagales bacterium (assembly GCA_013297565.1). GTDB lineage: Bacteria > Bacteroidota > Bacteroidia > Cytophagales > Thermoflexibacteraceae > JAAFHK01. The sequence continues at coordinate 571 of JAAFHK010000464.1, read as the reverse complement.
AACAAAAAACTGAAAAGCCGTACCTGTGTAATGCATTTCATTCATTTGGTAATACTTGCTGTTCCAATTTACTTTCATTTCCGTATTATCCGCTTTTTTGAAAAGCATATCTCCGCCTACGGCAATGCTTGGAATGTTGGGATTATAAGGAAAATCAACGGGTTCGTAAGCCTCCATGCAGTTTTCTTGGAAATCCTTGTATTTTATCCATGTAAAACCACCTCGCCCCCATTTCATGCCCCAACTATTCATGATCTGAAAAGCCCCACCATACAAATTATCGTCATAAGCCACAACCGTTACGGCATGATAGCCTCTTTGTTCGTCATTTTCGGCAGGCTCCCAAAGGTCTTTTGCATTTTCCAAAGATGCCCAACATTTGATCGAAATAATGACAGGTTTGTTTTCGGAGAGTGATTTTTTGACAGGGAGAATAAAACTATTCAAATCGACCACGCCTGCCCGAACAAACAATTTTTTGAAATCTTTGATTACGAACGACTTAGCCTTTTTTTTATGTGCTGCGGTAACAGGTTTTTCGCAATCGTAGCCGAAATCACTATAGGGTACG
>JAAFHK010000465.1 GCA_013297565.1 Cytophagales bacterium | reverse complement strand
AAAATATAAAATCAAGCATTTTTCGTATATATTTCAACATAAAGTACCAAAAGCTATTAATATATTACAAGAAAATCAAACGTTAATTGATAAAATTTTACCCTCAGATACCGTTCCACAAACTATATTATACTAAATCAAAATTGGTTTTATTGTAGCATAGACTTTAGTCTGTGCAGGCACAGGTTACGAGCCTATGCTGCAGACCAAGAACCAATTTAGTTTCAGTATAATTTCAAACTTGCTATTTATTTTCTTTTTGCCCAAGCCCTTGAGCAAACTGCGAACGGAAATTCTCGACTTCTTCGGCAGGCACATCATAGTATGCCAAAGCACTACTCAAGACCTGAAAACCGCCCTCCAATTCGTCGGCTACGACAAAATTAGCCCCTGCGTCTATCAACTCTTTTTGGTTTTTATAAAAAGGCGTTCGAACTATAATATAGGTCTGCCAACTTTGTTTGCGGATATGATGAACGAGTTTTTGGGCTATTTCGGTGTCTTTCAGGGCAATCACCACTACATTGGCATTCGATAAATAAGCATGGTGCAATACTTCATCATTTTGGGCATCGCCATAAATCACAGGTTCGCCCTGTAAGGATAGTTCTTTTACTTTATCAGGGTCTAAATCAATGACAAGATAAGGAATTTGGTATTTTTTAGCCATTAAAATCATGTTTTTGGCTATTAAATTATATCCTACAATGATCAAATGATCATTCATTTCTCTTGAAATATTATGGTAACTAACATTTTTTGGTTTTCTTAATAGCTTTCTTCTCATTTTTTTGGGCATGGGGAACTTAACAATGAGTCCATAGACTATTTTTTCTTGAAAATTAATGATCAAAGGAGTAATCATCATGGTAATTACGGCTATTGCTAAGAAATATTGGTAAATTTCTATAGGCATGAGGTTCATTTCCTCTCCACTTTTAGCTAAAACAAATGAAAACTCACCAATTTGGCTCACAGCAAGAGAAATGAGTAGGGTAGTTCGAGCAGAAAATCCTAAAGTCCAGCAAGCAAGATTGGTCGCTACTATTTTTATAAACATGACCATAGTCGAAAGGAACATGATCTGTCCAATGTTTTGCCAAACAAAGGAAACGTCCATAAGCATACCTATCGAAATAAAGAAAATACTGGTAAAAATTTCTTTGAAAGGAAGAATATTGCCTGTTGCTTCTACGCTATACTCTGATTCTGCCAGCACAAGCCCTGCCAAAAAAGCACCAAGCGACATGGACAAGCCAATATAGGAGGTCAAACCTGCAATAGCAAAGCAAATAACCATGATAGAGATCACAAAAAGGTCTTTACTCTTGGCTTTAGCTATTCGATAGAGAATAAAAGGGAGAATGTATTTGCTCAAAAAGAATAAAAATGCACCTAAACCAATAATTTTGCCAACCAGAATAGCAACATCTATAAACATATTTTCAGTTTCGCCTACCAACATAGGAATGGCGAGCATCATAGGGACAACGGCGATGTCTTGGAAGATCAAAATGGCTAAAATTACCTGCCCATGCTGGGTTTTGATCTGCCCTTTGGTTTGGTAAATCTTGAGAACTATAGCCGTACTACTCAAAGTGCATAAAAAACTAATTAATAGGGCAAGCGGGAGGTAGTCATAGCCAAAAAGATAGGCAAAACCTGTAAAAAAAAGGATCGACAAGCCTGTTTGGATACCTCCCCCAATAAGAATGGCTTTCTTTAGCTTCTGAAGACTCGCCAAGGAGAACTCCAAACCAATCGTAAAAAGCAAGAGAACTACGCCAATCTCTGCCAAAATCTCAACTTCATGATCAATAGCAACCAAATGAAAAGCATGAGGACCACAAAGAATACCACTTAGCAAAAAACCCACAATCGTAGGCAGTTTGAGGTATTGCAAAATAAGAATCACCACCACAGACAGACCCAAGATCACGATCAGATCACTAAGCAAGGGCGGAATATTGAGGAGTATGGTCATATTCGCTTATATTTTTTATGGTTTCTTTTCTTCATTTATTTTCTTATTTGGCAATTAAACCAAAAAAAACGACATTTTCAAAGGCTTCTTTAGAATTTAATACCTAAAATAAGCCAATCATCTGTTTGTTCTTGCGATCCTTGCCAATCTTTCATGCTTTCCCAAAGGATTTTTTCCTGTGTTTGGAGGCTTTCGGTGTGGATTTGGGTGAGTAAGTTGCGGAAATGTTTGAGCATAAATTTCTTTTCCTTTTCGCCAAACTGATCGGCGTAACCGTCCGTGAATAAATAAATTAAGTCATCTTGTTGAAAAGAAAATTGGTATTGGGAAAAACATTTTTCTTCCAAAAAACTATCCCCAATGGGAAAATTATCGCCTTTATGTTCCAAGAAATTACCTTTTGAAAAGTGCCAAATCTTGCGTTTGGCGGCGGCATAGGTGATTTGCTGGGCAGAATCGAGACGGATCAGAATAATGTCCATGCCATCTGCAATTTTTCCTATATGGGTTTGTTTTTGTTGCAAAAGTTGCAATAATCTGTGGTTTGTTTGGTTCAAAATCTCGGCAGGTTCTGTAAAACGGTCGTGCAAAATAAGTTGGGTAAGCAAACTATGCCCCAGCATACTCATCAGCCCGCCCGCTACGCCATGCCCTGTGCAGTCGGCAACTGCTACAAAAATGCCTTTTTCGGTTTGGCTTGCCCAATAAAAATCCCCGCTAATAACATCTTTTGCTCTATAAAGTACAAAATTTTCTTTGCCCAATATATTTAGGCTTTCTTTTTTGGGCAAAAGCGCCCTCTGGATTCGGGTAGCATAGCGAACGCTATCCGTAATTTGATAATACGCCGTTCGCAAGGCAATACTTTGTTCCTCTATTTGTTGGTTTTGGCTCTGTAACTCCTCTTTTTGTTGGTGTATTTCTTCATTTTTTTCCAATAAATTCTGGCGCAATAAAATTTCATTTTTGATAAAAACAAAACGATACGCCACCACACCCGTAACACAAAAAGGAATTATGATATTCCAAATGCCATTATTTTTCATGAAAACAGCGAAGCCAAAATAAGGAATAAGCACAACGAAATTGACCAAAACCACGATAAAAGCAATAATTATGGTATTAATCCAATGCCAAAGCACCAAAAAAGCAGAAACGAAATAGAAAATGGTCAATGCCATCGCTATTCCGCCCAGTTGTTCGATAGGGCTTTTGATCTGGGTGTACATGATAAAAAAACTGATCGAAAGGATATACACATAGGCTAAAATATTGGGATGTAAGCTATTACGGTAGGTAAGCCAGCCGACTGGGGCAATAAAACTGACAATACAAAGCCGTAAAAAAAGAAACCAAA
>JAAFHK010000462.1 GCA_013297565.1 Cytophagales bacterium | reverse complement strand
TTGTGGTACTTTTTCGGTAGCGGGCTGTACTTTAGGGCTTGGGCTGTCGTCCGCACCGCCCGTATTGATAATGGCAATCGGCTTACCAACCTGCACCACATCACCCACCTGCACCAAAATTTCCTTCAAAATCCCTGCGTGTGTAGCGGGAATTTCCGTATCTACTTTATCCGTTGCTACCTCTATCACAGGTTCGTCTTGGGCTATCGTTTCGCCCACTTTTTTTAGCCAATTCAGGATAGTACCTTCCATGACACTTTCGCCCATTTTGGGCATGACCATTTCGACTAAAGCCATATTTGTATTTGGGAAAAATTTATTTGGGATAAAATTGGTTTAATTATACGCAAAGTAAAATGGTTTTCACGTAAAACGAACATTCTTGTTCGTTTCTATGGCGAACAAGAATGTTCACCGTACAAAAACAATAATGCAAAAGTAGCTTTTTTGCAAAGAATTTTCACAAAAGAATAGGATTAATTTATTTAGGGCTTACGCACTTAGGCAAGTGCCAAACAATAGTTTTTTTTAAATATTACCTTTCGCAGATTCAACTTTGATATTTTCTTCATGTAATAATTTTTTTTTCAGAAAAATTATGAGATTTGCAGGAGCAAAGAAGGCAAAACTTTATATTATACGAAAAACCTTGTAAGGTTAGACAAATTATGACAATTACTTCTGAATACGTAGCAGGACGCAGCATTCGCACTGCTGAAGGCGAAAAATTGTTTTTTAGTGGCACTTCATACTTGGGCATTCCCGCCGACACGGAAATGCAAGATTGGGTAGCCCAAGCCATGCGCCGTTATGGTGTGAGTTACGGCACTTCACGCACTTCAAATTTCAGATTGGCTATTTTTGAGCAATTTGAGCAGTTTATTGCCCAAAAGACAGGACAAGAAGCCGCTTTAAGCCTTTCTTCGGGCTATTTGGCGGGGCAACTTATCATTCAGCACCTTCTCAAACAAAGTCCCGATCTTTGCGTTCGGTATGCCCCGCACACGCACCCTGCGGTATATTTTCCGCCTCACGACATTCCGAACGAAAAAGATTTTGAAACATGGAAAAAAGAAATTATTGCGGAGATAAATGCCGATTCGGGCAAAAAAACGTGGCTTTTGGTAACTGATGCCGTTGATACCTTGTATGGCGAGGTGCATGATTTTGGCTGGCTTTCAGAAATCCAAAAAGCCGAAAAAGTCCAAATTTTGATAGACGATTCCCATACTTTTGGCGTAATTAATGGCGGTTTGGGCATTTCGCCTGCGCTTCCTAAGGGTTTGGCTTGCCAGATAGTTGTCATGGCTTCTTTAGCAAAAGGTTCAGGGATTCCTGCGGGTTGCATTTTTGGGACACAAAAATTAATAACAGAATTAATGGAAAACCCATTTTTTAGGGGAAGTTCGCCCGCTTCGCCCGCGCATTTGTACGCTTATATGCAAGCGCAGAATTTGTACGAACGCAAAAATCAACGTTTAATGCAAAATATTCAATATTTTATTCAAAAAGTACAGGCTTTTAATCTATTCAAATATACTGAAAACTACCCTGTTTTTTATACAAATAAACAAACCTTGTATGAATTTTTATTACAAAAAAACATGGTAATTTCACATTTCGCTTATCCCAAAAGTGACGGCGAAAAAATAACTCGAATCATCTTGAACAGTTTGCATACGCAGCAAGACCTTGACGAATTAATAAAAGCCCTCGAAAGTTTTGTTTTACATGAAAAAAATTGATAGTTTTGGAATGCGTTTTTTTATGTAAAAATATAAATCCAATATGGAATTTTTTGAACAAACTTACTACGGCAATAGCTTACTTAAATGGATTTCGGCAGTTTTATTGGTTTTTGCTTGTATTATTGCCAGCCGAATCCTATTCTGGATTTCGGCGCGGGTGCTGAAACGCTTGGCACTTAGCACTCCTACCCGTATAGATGATATGTTTCTCGATATGATCGAGCAACCTTTAATTTTTGCCCTCACCATTTTTGGCATTTGGCATAGTTTCGATTTTTTAGCTTTTGATCAAACAGTTCAAAAAACTATTTCGGACGTTTATTTTTTCTTGATTATTTTCAACCTTGCCTGGTTTGTTAATCGGTTTTTCGAAGCCCTTGCGCGCGAGTACATAGCGCCTATCGTCATGCGTTCGGTAACCGACATTGACGACATGATCTTGCCCATTCTTCGTCAGTTCATTAAAATGGGCATTTGGATCATTGCCATTATCATTGCCATCAGCAATGCAGGGTATGACGTAGGGGCATTGGTAGCGGGTTTGGGTATTGGCGGTTTGGCGGTGGCTTTGGCGGCTCAAGAAACTATTTCGAATTTGATTGGTGGCATTACGATCATTGCCGATCAGCCTTTTGTCATCAAAGATTGGATAAGAATTGGCAACCAAATTGGGCAAATTCAACAGATTGGTTTGAGAAGTACCCAAATTGAAACTATTTTTGGGACAAAACTCATTATTCCTAACTCGAAACTGATCAACGAAAAACTTGAAAACCTCACCAAATCTCAAGGCAGACGAATCGAGCTAAATATTCCTCTTTATTATCATTCCACGCCCGATCAGGTCGAACTGGCAATGCAACTACTCAAAAAAATAGTTTTGGAACATCAAAAAACCCTTGATGATGTGTCCGTACTTTTCCGCAATTTTGACAATTTTGCGATGAATCTTCGGATCAGATATTTTATTCGTTTGGGCGAAAGTTCTTCTACGGTGCGTAGCGATCTGAACCTACAAATCCAGCGAGAATTTGCCGAAAACGGCTTAAAACTTGCCGAACCTATGAAAGCTTTTTTTCCAAATGCTAACGATAGTGGAGATTCGAATGACTACTAAAATCAAAATTTGCGGAATGCGTGATGCCCAAAATTTGGAAGAAATTTGTGGATTAAAGCCCGATTTTGTCGGTTTTATTTTTTATCCACCTTCCAAACGTTTTGTAGGAGAAAATTTTGATCCTTTCATTACTGCCTCGATTCCCAAGCCTATCCAGAAAGTTGGGGTATTTGTGAATGAAAACCAAAAAAATATTTTAGCAAAAAAAGACAAGTACAATCTTGATATAATACAATTACATGGAGAAGAATCGCCTGCTTTTTGTGCGGATTTGAGAAAGGAAAATATAGACTTAATGAAGGTTTTTAGTGTGTCTGAAACCTTTGATTTTCAAACCGTCGAACCTTATCTTTCATGTGCCAATTATTTTCTTTTTGACACAAAAACGCCAGAATATGGTGGAAGTGGGAAAAAATTTGATTGGAATTTATTAGAAAAATATACTTTTGAACAACCTTTTTTGCTTTCGGGAGGCAT
>JAAFHK010000461.1 GCA_013297565.1 Cytophagales bacterium | reverse complement strand
CTTGGTTTAGAGATGGAATTGGTTTATTACGTGAATCTATTTTTACTCGACTTAAAAAAATCCTTACAAAAAGCCTATATAATTCCTTGATTTTCAAATGATTATAAAAAAATGTCATGTCAATTGCCGCATTACCATTATTTTCGATAGTAAAACTAACATTTCCGCTATTTGCCCCTACATTCACACTACCAAAATTATGTGTTCCTGTGTTGTTAGGAATGAGTGTAGCGTTCTGTCGGACTGAAATAAAAGGGCTTTGCGCCTGTACTGAGAAAGCGAATAGACTGAACATAAGAATCAGCCCCAAACTCCGCATGGTCATGAAAAGGGTTTTGTGATTTTTCATAGAAAATAGGTAAAGTAAAAAGGTTTTAGGTAAAAAGAGCAAAAATGCTCGCAAAGATAAATAAAATTAACAAATCATGGGCAAAAAATCCGAATACACTTAGATTTGATATACTGAAACTAAATTGGTTTTGTCGTAAAACGAAGTTCTTGTTCGTTTTTGTGGCGAACAAGAATGTTCGCCCTACAGAACCAATTTGATTGAGTATAAATATTATTTTTATCGATTTTGTATACAATCAAAAACGCCACTTTATTTTATCAAGTAATTTTTTAGTAAGGTTTTTGCTCTAAATTTTACTAAAAATATTACCTTTGTCCGAACAAAACCTTATCCTTATGACATCATTGCTTAGCATTTTATTGAACCTCATTGACGCTGATCGCACCAAAGGCAACGAATACCAAGACAAACTAACTAAAGAAATTCGACAAATAGTTGCCGACCAAAGGGTAACTTTAGAAGAGGTGAAGCATTTGGCTGGTTTGGCGGTCGAGTACAAGGAAAAAGTAAATCCCGAGTTTTTGAGGCGCATGGTCTTGGAGGTTTTCGCTTTTATGTTCACCGATATTACCGAAGATATGCGAATTACGGAAGAAGAATGGGAGATTGTGGAGGAATTATATAATAACTTTGATTTTTTGAAGAATGAAGCCAAATACCAAGAAAGATATTTTATTTTGCAGAAACTTTACAAAGATACGCAAAAAAACAATGAACCTGCTTTATGAAATTTGTCCCAATTATTCTGCTAATTTTTTGGTTTTCAGGCGTTTATGCCCAAAATGATAGTACCCAAACTGCCAAGTATGATACAAGCTATATTCGGAGTTATTACAAGGATTGGTGTGTAACCGCCAGCGCCCATTCTCCTACCGCTTTTTTTAATATTGCTTCCGAAAAATATGCCAAATCAATCATCTATCATTCAAATCTGCCTGTAGGCTTAGGAATCACCCTTGATTACAAATGGTTTGGGCTTACGTATAGCAACAATGTTACCTACATTAACCTTTATGATCGCCAGTATCCTGACGGAGTTACCAAACAGCAAAGTCTGCAATTAGGCTATACAGGGCGGCGTTTTTGGGCGAGGCTTGCCTGGCAAAATTTTAAAGGCTTTTATTTGATCAATGCCAATGAATTACAAATAGGAGGAAGCAATATTAGCGAAAACTATTTTACCCGCGCCGATTTGGAAATGAACGCATGGTTTAGTCATATTTATTATGCTTTTAATCACAAAAAATATTCGCACATTGCCACACTTTGGCAGTTAGACCAACAACTCAAAAGCGCAGGTTCGCCGCTAATTGGTTTGTCGATTAATAGTTATACCGTTTCAGGTGATTCTTCTTTTATTCCTATTCCGCTTGCCCAGACTCTCGAGAGTGCCTCAAGCAAAAAACAAAGTATCAATATTTTTCTCATGGGCGGTTATACTTACACTTTTGTCGCAAAAAAGCGTTTTTTTACCAATATAAACCTCAATACAGGCATTGGCTATCAAAAACAAATAACCGAAGATGTCATTTTTAAACCCCAAAACCCTTATTTTAATACTACGTTTATTGCCGAAGCCAATTTTGTAACTGGTTATAACGGCAAACGAATGTATGGCGGATTAGGCATCGAAACAAAGATTTTTTGGAACAATTTTGATCAAAGCACTTCACACAATTTTAGTTTTGGCATGGCGAGGTTTTTTGTGGGCTTTCGAATTAGGGATTAGCACTTTATACACCACAATTTTTGTAAATATACTAAAAACCCTGTGTAAGTTCTATTTATACAAGGTTACCTAAACAAAATTAATTTTGCCAAATTCCTTAACTTTCCAAACTTCAAGCATGGCATCAATTACTTGGCATAAATTATATCCTTCGGTTGCGGAGGCGGAAACCGATCTGAAACCCCGAATGATCAAACGTTTTGTGATCGAAGACCTTAAAGTGGCTTTAGTGCGTACTGAAAGCAGTTTTTATGCTTTTCGTGAGGCTTGTCCGCATTTGGGTGAAAGCCTGCACAAAGGTCTTGTCAATGCATGGGACGAGGTCGTGTGTCCTTTGCATTTTTATCGTTTTAGCTTGCGAACGGGCGAAGAACAAAGTGGCAAAAACTGCTCTGATTTGACACAGTATTTGGTTAAATATGACGAAAAAGGCTTTTTTGTAGGAGTTTGAACGTAATTGCTTCGTTCGTAAAACGAACATTCTTGTTCGTTTCTGTAGCGAACAAGAATGTTCGCCGTACGAATCTATTCGTTGATTGAACCTAATTTTCTTTACAAAAGCGCCGCCAACTGCATTTGCCCAATATGCACTGCCGCCTGTCCTTCGGCTTTCCGACCGTTGTACTGCACCGTAATTTGCAAACCATTCGAGAGGCGTTGTGTCCAAGTTGCGTTCCAGAGCCAATTTGTGCCGCGCCGCAAAGCCTCCAGCATTTCGTAACCCACAGGGCTATTCGCTTCGCCCTCAAAGGTAATATTCGTGTAACGAATTTGGGCATTGATATTTTGTTTGCCCGCCTTCGTCCAAAGCATTTGCAAATTGATTTCTTGCCAAACTGCCTTTTCTGTGCTTCCAAAGGCTTTTTTATCTTTCCAAATTGCCTGAACTGCCAGCCTTTGACTCGCATTGGGTTGAAAAACGATTTCGGGTTGTAACCAAAAACTCCCAATTTCATAATTCCTATTTTCCAAAAAATCCGACAAATTCAAACTTTTTCCCTGCCCAACATTTGCCTGCAAAACCCAATGTTGGGACAAAGTATAACGCATATTTGCCTGCAAATCAGTCTTTTGCCTTCTTTCAAACCCGTTCGTAAGCAGTTGCAAGGTTTTGTTTTGAACATAACTTAGTTCGGCGGCGTATTTTGTCGAAGTACGGTTAAAAAACAACACACCTCGCAAATTTTGATTGTCCGAAAGCCAATGTTCGGGTTTTGGGTTCAGAAAAGGTAAAAAACGAACTGCCACATCGGGATCGGTCATA
>JAAFHK010000460.1 GCA_013297565.1 Cytophagales bacterium | reverse complement strand
AGTTTGGAAATCGATGATTTAAAACAAATTTATATCAACCTACAGGCGGTAAAATTGAAATATTGTGTGGATTAAAAAAAAAGTAAAAACATGGAAAAAAAAACCTATAATTTTTCAAAGATTCGCCTTTTGGATTTGAAAAAAATCGTTGATATTCGACTCGGAAGTAGGCATGACCATGTGCATAAATTTGACGAATGGTTTACTTCTTTGTACCTTTTAAGTGATAAGGAACTTGTTTTTTTGGAAAATCTTATCCAAAAGCATAAATTTCTTTTACCATCTTATTCAGAAGAAAAATTAAAAGTCAAATTTATAGGCGTGATTTTGAATGAGGTAGATTTTGCCAATGATAAAATACAAGATTGGTATGATTCAAGTCTTTCAGGTATTTTAAATGGAGTGATCATCAAGGGATTAACAGATTTTATGATTGCCAAAGGGGATGTCGAACCTGAAAATTCTTACTTTTTCATTCAGGAATTTAAACCCTCTGTTCCAGATCACAATCCCAGCCACCAATTATTGGCTGAAATGTTGGTAGCTATTGAAAAAAATCAAAACAATATTTTGCGAGGCGGCTATATCATTGGGCAGTTTTGGAATTTTGTGATTTTGGAAAAAATAGGCGAAAATAAATTTGAGTATTTTGTTTCAGAAGCCTTTGACTCGCTGAAAATCAATGATTTAAAACAAATTTATATCAATCTACAGGTGGTAAAATTGAAATATTGTGTGGATTAAACATTTTTTAGGATTTGTTTTGATTAATATTAGGTGCTAAATCGTAGTTTTGTGAAATCTAAAAACAATATCTCTGCAAATACATGGAAGTCGTAATCCTCTGTGGTGGCAAAGGCACACGCCTTAGCGAAGAAACTACTACCAAACCCAAGCCGATGGTCGAGATTGGCGGTATGCCGATCCTGTGGCATATTATGAAAAGTTACAGCTATTACGGATACAAAAAATTTGTTTTGGCACTGGGCTATAAGGCAAATTATATCAAAGAGTATTTTTACAATTTGCGAATTTCGGGTAGTGATTTTACCCTCAAAATGTCGCCAGACAGCAACCCTATTTTTTACAATACTTTGGCTGAAAGTGATTGGGAAATTACCTTTGTGGATACGGGCGAAGAAACCCTAAAAGGCGGACGTATCAAACGCTTGGAACAACATATCCAATCGGATAATTTTTTGCTCACTTATGGAGACGGAGTAAGCAATGTAAATATCAAAAATCTGGTCGATTTTCACCTAAAACATCAAAAAATAGCCACGCTGACGGCAGTTCACCCGCCTTCGCGCTTTGGGGAAATTGAGCTAAATGGTTCGCAAGTAATTAATTTTCAGGAAAAACCCCAGATGGCAACGGGTTATATTAATGGAGGTTTTTTTGTTTTTAACAGAAAAATCATGGATTATTTGACCACAGATGAAAATTGCGATTTGGAATTTGGCGCTTTGCAACGCATTTCGGAAGAGGGGCAATTACAGGCTTTTATCCACAATGATTTTTGGCAGTGTATGGATAATGTGCGTGAAAGGGATTATTTGGACGGTTTAGTTCATAAAAATAAAGCACCTTGGGTAAAGTGGTAGGAAAAAAATAAAAATAATGTTCAAAAACACATATCAAGATAAAAAAGTCCTTGTAACAGGACATACAGGTTTCAAAGGTTCATGGCTTACGGCTTGGCTTTTGAAATTGGGGGCGAAAGTTGTGGGAATTTCCAAAGATATTCCAAGCCAACCTTCGATGTTCGAGGAATTGGGTTTAGCCCAAAAAATAACTGACTATCGCGAAGATGTGAGAGATTCGAGGAGAATAAAGGCAATTTTCGAGGTGGAAAAACCTGATTTTGTGTTCCATTTGGCGGCGCAACCTATAGTTTCGACTTCCTATTCCGATCCCTTAGACACTTTTTCATCAAATGTGATGGGAACGGCAAATGTTCTCGATGCTTTGCGTTTTTTGCAAAATCCTTGTACGGCTATTATTATCACCAGCGACAAATGTTATGACAATGTCGAGTGGGTTTGGGGTTATAAAGAAACTGACGGCTTGGGCGGAAAAGATATTTATAGTGGCTCGAAAGGGGCGGCAGAAATCGTTTTTCGGTCTTATTTATTTTCTTTTTTCCAAAAACACCCTTTTGTTCGTTTGGCAACGGCAAGGGCGGGCAATGTGATTGGCGGTGGAGATTGGGCAAAGGATCGAATCGTACCCGATTGTATGAAGGCATGGAACGAAGGCAAAGCCGTAGAAATCCGTAGCCCGCAAGCAACACGTCCTTGGCAGCACGTCCTCGAACCGTTAAGCGGTTATTTGAATTTGGGAATGGAATTGGCTGAAAATCAGGAGCTTCATGGCGAAAGCTTTAATTTCGGTCCCAAAGCCGAATACAGTCATACGGTCAAAACTTTGTTGGAAGATTTAAGCCATTTTTGGCATTTCGAAAGTGTGGAGCAAGCCTACCAAATTACAGGCAATATTCCATTCCACGAGGCGGGGCTTTTGAAACTGAATTGCGACAAGGCACTTTTTCATTTTCGGTGGTTGCCTACGCTTGACTATGAGCAGTTGATTGATTTTACAAGCACTTGGTATTATGCTTTTTACAAAGAAAAAGTCCAAATGTGGGATTTTACTTCCAAACAAATCCAAACTTACGAAGAATTAGCCACACAAAAGCAAATCCGATGGACGGCATAATTTTGACCCCCTTAAAAATCATTCCTACACCCAAAGGCGAAGTTATGCACGCCCTCAAACAAAGCGAAACAAGTTTTGTAGGATTTGGTGAGGCATATTTTTCGAATGTTTTGCAAGGCGAAATAAAAGGCTGGAAAAAACACACACGCATGACCTTGAACCTGATCGTGCCTGTAGGTGAAATCCGTTTTGTGATTTTTTCGGAAAAGGAAAACGATTTTTTTGAAGTAAATTTAGGCACGAAAAATTACCAAAGGCTTACGATCAGCCCCGATTTGTGGGTGGCTTTTCAAGGAATTGGCAAAGGTTTAAATCTACTTTTGAACGTAGCGAGTCTCGAACACGACCCGCAAGAAGCTGAAAATAAAGAACTTAGGGAAATTAGATTTGAGTGGTAAAACAACAGTAAAACATGGAAACAAGATCGTATAATTTTTCGAGTATTCATCTCTTGGATTTGCAAAATATTGTTGCTATTGACATGGGCACTGACGAGGCGCACGGACACAAATTTGATGAATGGTTCAAGTTTGCTTACAAACTGAAACCCTCTGAAGGTAATTTTTTGAAAAATTTAATCAAAAAGCACGTACATCATTTGTCTTCGTATTCGGAGGAAAAATTGAAAATGAAATTTTTAGCCATAATTTTCGATAAAATTGATTTTGT
>JAAFHK010000046.1 GCA_013297565.1 Cytophagales bacterium | reverse complement strand
TTGGCTTCCGCATGGGCAAAGTACAAGCCGCAAACCGATGCCGCAGGTGACATGGCTAAGTTTTCGGTCAAGGAAATATCCAAGTTTTCAGCCGCTTGTAAGAGTTCGAACAATTTGATTTTTTCTGTATGATCGGGTTGCGCAGGATAGCCAGGGGCGGGACGGATTCCTTCGTAAGCCTCATTGACAAGTGATTGATTATCAAGGTTTTCCGTAGGTGCGTAGCCCCAAATTTCCTTACGGACTTTTTCGTGCAAACATTCCGCAAAAGCCTCCGCCAAACGGTCGGCAAGGGCTTTGACCATAATCGAATTATAGTCATCGTGCTGTTTTTCAAATTCCAATGCCAATTTTTCCGCCCCCAAAATCGTTACGGCAAATCCACCCAAATAATCGGCTTTTGTGCCTTTTGGGGCAACATAATCGGCAAGGGCAAGATTGGGCAAACCTTTCGCTTTGGCGTTTTGTTGGCGTAGGGTGCAGAAAGTCGTCAAGACTTTTTCCCGATTTTCTTTGGTATGAAAATGTTTGTGATCGCCGTGATCAACTGTCTGATTTTCAACCGAATACACTTCCACATCGTCCCCAAGGGCATTCGCAGGATACAAACCAATACAGCCTTGTGCGGTCAAAAGTTTTTCGGAAACCAATTTTTTCAAGAGTTTTTGGGCATCATCAAACAGTTTTTGAGCCTCTACACCTGTTTTCGCATCTTTCAAGATTTCAGGGTATTTGCCTTTCATTTCCCAAGAAATAAAAAACGGTGTCCAATCGATGTATTTGGCAATTTCCGAAAGACTGTAATTCGTAAAATATTGATTACCAAAGTGTTTGGGTTTTACGATTTTCGAATTTTCCCAATCTATCGGTACTCGGTTCGCTTGGGCTTTTTCCAAAGGAATCAAGTTTTTGGCTTGTTGTCGATTGGCGTGATCGATTCGGATTTTATCGTATTCGGTTCGAATTTTTTCGGAAAATTCTTTTTCTAACTCTTTCGTAATCAAGGAATTAGCCACAGGAACAGATTTGGAAGCGTCCAACACATGAACCACCGTACCCGAATAATTGGGGGCAATTTTGACTGCTGTATGGGTTTTCGAAGTGGTCGCACCGCCAATCAAAAGCGGTAATTTCATTCCTCTGCGTTCCATTTCTTCCGCCACATACACCATTTCGTCCAGCGAAGGTGTAATCAGCCCACTTAGCCCTATCATATCGACCTTTTCCTTGATAGCCGTATCCAAAATTTTCTCTTTCGAAACCATTACGCCTAAGTCAATGATTTCGAAATTGTTACACGCCAAAACGACTCCCACAATATTTTTTCCGATGTCATGCACATCGCCTTTTACGGTTGCCATGAGGATTTTGGTGGTTTTTTCTTCAGACCTTACAAGGTCTTCAAGACCTTGTAAGGTCTTGTTTCGTTCTTTTTCCGCTTCAATAAAGGGGATCAAATACGCCACCGCTTTTTTCATCACCCTTGCCGATTTAACGACTTGGGGCAAAAACATTTTTCCTTCCCCAAAAAGATCACCGACAATGTTCATTCCCGCCATCAAAGGCTCTTCGATCACCCGCAAAGGTCGGTCGTATTGTTGCCTTGCTTCTTCGGTATCTTGGTCAATAAATTCGTCCAAACCTTTGACCAAAGCGTGTGTAAGTCGTTCATTTACAGGTAATTGTCGCCAAGCGTCATCTTTTTCAATCGTTTTTCCTTTGCCTTTAATATTTTCGGCAAAACTTACCAAACGTTCGGTCGAATCAGGTCTGCGGTTCAACAGCACGTCCTCGATATGTTCTAATAAATCCTTCGGAATTTCCTCATACACTTCCAACATTCCCGCATTCACGATGCCCATATCCAAACCCGCTTTGATGGCGTGATACAAAAATGCCGAGTGCATTGCCTCACGCACCTTGTCATTGCCCCGAAACGAAAACGAAATATTGCTCACGCCCCCGCTTACCTTCGCCAAGGGCAAATTTTCCTTAATCCATTTCGTAGCCTTGATAAAATCAACGGCATAATTATTATGTTCCTCGATGCCCGTAGCAACGGTCAAAATATTGGGGTCAAAAATGATGTCTTCCGCAGGAAAACCAACTTCTTGGGTCAAAATTTTGTACGCCCGTTCGCAAATTTGGATTCTTCTCTCAAAACTATCGGCTTGCCCTTGCTCATCAAACGCCATCACGACCACCGCCGCACCGTATCGGCGAATAAGTTTTGCCTGTTCCCTAAATTTGGCTTCGCCTTCTTTCATCGAAATCGAATTGACGATGCCCTTGCCTTGCAAACACTGCAAACCCGCCTCAATGACCTCAAATTTCGAAGAATCAATCATAATCGGCAATTTGGCAATATCGGGTTCGGACGCAATCAGGTTCAGGAATTTGACCATTGCCGCCTTCGAATCCAACATTCCCTCGTCCATATTTACGTCGATGACCTGCGCCCCGCCTTCGACTTGGCTTCGAGCCACATCGAGAGCTTCTGTAAATTTTTCTTCCAAAATCAATTTGGCAAATTTCCGAGAGCCTGTAACGTTGGTGCGTTCGCCGATATTGACAAACATCGAATCGGGCTTAATCGTAACAGGTTCTAAACCACTCAAAAACAAGTGTTTAGGAATTTCGGGCAAAGGTCGAGGTTTGTGTTTTTGGGCAATTTCCGCAATAATTTTGATGTGGTCGGGCGTAGTGCCGCAACAACCGCCTACGATATTGCAGAAATTGTTTTTTAAAAAATCATCTATAAAAACCGCCATTTCTTCGGCGGTTTGGTCATATTGCCCAAATTCGTTAGGCAAACCCGCATTCGGATAGACGCTTACAAAAAATTTGGAAACTCTCGACAATTCTTGCAAATACGGACGCAATAAATCAGCCCCCAAAGCACAATTTAGCCCAATCGAAAGCAAATCGTGGTTCGAAACCGAAACGTAAAAGGATTCCGTAGTTTGTCCTGAAAGCGTGCGTCCGCTTTGGTCGGTAATCGTGCCTGAAACCATTATTGGCAATTTCGTGCCTGTTTCTTCAAAATATTTTTCGGCGGCAAAAAGACCCGCTTTGGTATTCAGCGTATCGGTAATGGTTTCGAAAAGCAATAAATCAGCCCCGCCTTCGACCAAACCTTTGACTTGCGTGTAGTAGGCATCGACCAATTCGTCAAAAGTAATTGCCCGAAACGCAGGATTATTGACATCGGGCGACATCGAGGCTAATTTGTTCGTGGGACCCATTGCGCCTGCGACAAATCGAGGTTTTTCAGGGTTTTTCGCCGTAAATTCGACAGCCACTTCCTTCGCAATGCGTGCGGACTCGTAGTTGAGTTCATAGACCAAATTTTCCATTTGGTAATCCGCCATGGCTATCCAAGTGCCTGAAAATGTGTTGGTTTCGATAATGTCCGCCCCCGCTTCCAAATATTGGGCGTGGATCGCCTTGATGATTTGGGCTTGCGTAATCGAAAGCAGGTCGTTGTTGCCACGCAAATCGAGGTGATAATTCTTGAATCTTTCGCCTCTGTAATCGGCTTCTTGGAGTTTGTAACGCTGAATCATTGTCCCCATCGCCCCGTCGAGGACAAGAATACGGTTTTTGAGAATTTCTTGGATTTTCTGCATTCTTTAAATCAATGTTTGAGAAATAAAAATTGTGGGGCAATCCTCTTTGGTTTTACAGACCATACGAAATTGCTTTATAGGTTTTTTATAGCACAGACTAAGTCTATGTTACAGTTTTTTCGGGTGCAAAGATAGGGGAAAATCAATCTGCTTAAAACTTTTATAGCTTAAAAAACGTTTTTATATTTGCAAACGTAAAATCAAAATGTTATGATCAAAACAATAAAGGGTGTTATTGATGGAGAAAAAGCAAATCAAGTTTTGCTTTGGATTATCGACAGACTAAAAAGTCGTGTTGATTTTCATAAATTATTCAAGATATTGTATTTTGCTGAACAAAAACATTTGGTAAGATACGGTAGGTTTATTGTTGGTGATGTTTTTGTTGCTATGCAACACGGCCCCGTACCTTTCAGAATTTATGATTTCCTCATATCTTTACGTCAAAACTCACAAAGTTCTTATTTTGTTATCTCACAAAACCATTATATTGAATCTACACAAAAACCTGATTTAGAAGAATTTTCAGAAAGTGAGATAAGATGTTTGGAAGAATCAGTGCAAGAAAACAAAGATTTGTCTTTTTATGAATTGAGCAAAAAATCACACCAAATAGCTTGGAAAAATGCTAATCCAGAAGATGATGAGATGTCATTTTTGGAAATAGCCAAAGAAGGTGGGGCAAATGATGAAATGTTAAAATACATAGGCTTAAATATTGAAAACCAGCAAATATTTTTTTAGATGAATTTTGATGAATTTCGCAAACTATTCCAAAATCAAGGCTTTGCAGAAAGAGAAATTAAAATTGGAGCAGTGTTAAGATATATTGCAACCGATGTAGTGCCTGAACCGAAACTAAAAATGCGTCTTATTGTGGGATTTTCAAATGATAAATTGTTGGTTGCTACGATATTTATCAATACTGAAATCAATCCTAATAAATTCCCCTCGCAAGAATTAAGGGATTTACATTTGGTTGTAACACAAAATCAATATAAGTTCTTAGATTATGACAGTTTTTTAGATTGTTCCCAATTCAAAGAAGTACCTTACGAATATTTAGCTAATCTTTTAACTGATAATCCTGCTTGTGTTATTGGAGAAATTCAGCACAGTGATTGGGAAAAGATTAGAGAAACCATCAAAAATGCACCTACTCTTACCTCAAAAGAAAAGAAAAAATTTGGCTTTATTTAATGCTATCCTTCATTTTTTATAAGTTCAAAGATAGGGAAAAAAGGGAAATGTTTGGGGAAAATGAATCAATTTGTTAGTTAGGCTTGCCATATCATAAAATATTTTTTAACATTCCATCTGCCATTTCTATTTTCAAAAATAATCAAATAACCTTCTGCACCTAATGAATAAGCATTAATGCTAATCCCTACTAGGGCTTGAGTTTTAGTTTGGTCATAGGCAATGTTTGATAATTCTATTATTCCGTTACTACGAGAGTATTTTCTATAAAATTTTTTCCAGAATTTCCCTAATTGCCTCTGATTAATCTTTAAGCTATCAAAAATCGTAATTTTAATACATTTATTCAAATATTGGGCTTCTATTTCATTTGTGTTTGAAAGTTGTTGCATAAAATTCTGTATCAATTTTTCATAAATACTGTCATTGAAACGCATAGTATATGAAGGTAAAATACCACAAAATCCTGTTTTTCGGCGAATAACCAATTCGTTTACCTTCTTTTTTTTCCATTTTCCAAAAAAATTTTGTCTATCCGCAGAATCAGTTTTAAGACAAAACCATTCATTGATGAGTACCGAATAAAGTTGATAATCCAATTCTGAAAGGCTTGTTTTTTGAGCAAAAACAGGTTTTGAGCAGAGTAAAAATATAAAAATCAAGTATTTCGTTTTCATAAAAAAACAAATTTTTAGGAACAGCCTTTTTCTTGTTATACTTACAGGGATTGTTTCAATAACCAAAGGTATACTTGTTACTTGTAATTTGTCTTATTACTTAACTACTTAAAATTACGTTTTAAGAATTTTTTTTTCCTTTTTCTGTAACCTCCTCCACTTCTCGAAGTTTCCCTTTCTGAAACCGAAAAACGAAACGCTATTGGAAACGCTAACCGACAACGCTTTAATGACAAGGGTAAAACAGGGCAACTATGATGCACTGGGTTTGCTATTCAAACGCTATCAAAAGCCCATTTTAGGCTTTTTTTACCGAATGAACGGCAATGCGGCAGAAAGCGAAGACCTTGTGCAGATGGTTTTCGAAAGAATTTTGCGCTATCGCGAGCAGTTCCGTTCGGAAGGCGAATTTCGAACTTGGCTTTTCCATATTGCCCGCAACGTACAACACGATTTTTTTAAGAAACAGCAAAAAGAACCTTTCAATAAAAATTGGGAAGATTGGGCAGCAGCGTTGGAAGCAGAAAATACGGCTGATGGCGATCTGGAAAAAATACAAGATTTGGCTCTGCTCGATCAGGCACTCAAGCACCTAAGCCCCGACAAGCGTGAAGTCTTGGTTTTGAGCCGATTCGAGGAACTAAAATACAGCCAAATAGCTGAAATACTGAATATTACGGAAGCCAATGTTAAAATTAAGGTGTTTCGTGCTTTGCAAGACCTAAAACGAATTTATCAAACTTTGGAACATGGAAAAAATACTTGATTGCGAAAAGGCGCAGGGTTTCATTGCCGATTTTTGGGCAAAAAACCTACCTGAAAGTCAAAAAAACGAACTCGAAAAGCATCTCGAAGGCTGTGCGGAGTGCAGGGAGGCATGGGAATTTGCCCAATCGATTCGAATGGATTATGCGGCTTTGCCTCTGCCTGAACCTTCGGCAAACTTGCAAGAAGGCTTTGAGCAAATATTAAAAAAGTACAAAAACAAAAATAGTTTTTGGGAGCAGTGGGCTACTTTTTTTAAGCAATTATTTACACCCGAAAAACTGCCTGTTTGGGGCTATAGTTTGGCATTGTTGGCTGTGGGTTTTGGCATTGGGTATTATTGGGCAAATAAGCCACAAAAAGACGATAATCAATTAGCTACGCTGTCTGCCGAAGTGCAAGCTATGCGGGAAACGATGGTGATGACTTTGATCAAACAGCCTTCGGCAAGCAAGCGTTTGCAGGCGGTAAGCCTAACGCAAGAGCTTAGTTCGGTAGATGCCCAAGTGATCGAGGCTTTGTTTTTTACCCTCAACCATGACGAAAATGCGAATGTGCGGCTTGCTACTCTCGAAACTTTGTACCAATGGGCGGATCGTCCTGCGGTGCGCGAGGGTTTGATCAAAGCCATTTCACAGCAAGATTCGCCTATGGTGCAGATTACGATTGCCGAAATGATGGTGGCTTTGCAAGAAAAAAAATCTGCCGAGTCGTTTCGTAAATTATTGGAAAGCAAGGACTTAGACCAAAATGCACGCCAACAAATCGAGAAAAGTTTGAAGGTTTTGCTGTAGTAAAAGCGGTTTCAAGCGCCTTTTATTTAAACTAACAAGCGGCTGAAGCCGTCCATACAAATTTTGTCAAATTAATTAATCCCTTTTTTTATGAAATACTTTGTTATCGTGTTGCTGATCTTCGGGTTCGAGGCGGCGCAACAAACGGATTGGGAAAAATGGTTTCGAGCCGAAAAGCACCAAGAAACCCTCCGCAAACAAATGAGTTTTGCACAGTCGGAAGCCCGTTTTCTGGTTGTAAGCAATATTTTTGGGGGTATAAAAATCACAGGCACTAAGAGTGAAACGGTTGATTTTGAGGTACTTAAAACCATAGAAGCAAACGGAAAAGCCGAATTGGAAAAAGGAAAAGAACGGATCACGATCAGGTTCGAGCAGGTAGGCGATACGATTTTTGCCTATCCCGATGCCGATTTTCTTTGCAACCGTTCCCGCCCCTGCGATTGCCAAAAACTCGACCATAAAGTTGATTTCTCTTACCAATTCGATTTCGAGATCAAAGTGCCTATGAAAACCGATTTGCACCTTTCGACCATTAATGAGGGAAATATTGTGGTGAAAAATGTAGCGGGCAAGTTGGATTTGAGCAACATTAACGGTTCGATAGAAATGACAGAAGTGAGCAACACGACTAAGGCACACACGATCAATGGAAAAATTACGGCACAATATACCCAAAACCCGCCTTCGGAATCGAGTTTTAAGGCTTTGAACGAGGACATCACAATCCGATTCAAGCCCGAACTTTCTGCAAAGTGTCATTTCAAAAGTATGAATGGTGATTTATTTACGGATTTTGATGTTGCCGAACATTTAAGCGGAGAAATTCGCCAGAGTGAAAAGCAAAATGGAAAAGCGGTTTATAAAATCGAAAAACGCAATGGCATACGGATAGGGAAAGGCGAAACGGAGTATGCTTTCGAAACCCTAAACGGCAATGTGTATTTGAAAAAACAGTAGTACCGTACCCTTCAGGGTGCGAATCTGAAAATCACACCCTGAAGGGCGTGCTACAAATTAAGCTAATTTTAAAATTTTCTAACCTTAAAATCAATTTCGTATGAAAAATATCATTTGTATTTTCTTGTTTTTTAGTATTTCTTGGGCAGCATGGGCGCAAACCGACACCGAACAAATTGTCGTGCCTTTGTCCTCGCCCAACCAGATCGGTTTATTGCACGTTTCGCTGATCAACGGCTCGATCAAAGTTACAGGTTATAACGGTAAAGACGTGATTATTAATGCCAAATCACGCGAAATCGAAAAAAAAGATTGTGATTGTCCTTCCGAAAAGCCCAAAGAGATCAGTGGCATGAAACGAATTGCGGGAAGCAGTATGGAACTTACGGCAACGGAGGAAAATAATAAAGTAACGATTTCGTCTAATTCGTGGAAAAATGCGATTGATTTGGAAATTAAAGTGCCTTTTAGTTTTAATCTCAAACTCCGAACGGTTAATTATGGGATTGTTCGGGTAGAGGGCTTAAGTGGAGAAATGGAAATAAATAATACCAATGATGATGTCGAACTCATTGAAATTAGCGGTTCGGTGGTCGTAAATAGCGTAAATGGTTTGATTAAGGTAAGTTTTAAGCAAATTAGCGAAAATACGCCCATGGCTTTTACGACTTTGAACGGCAATGTGGATATTACGCTACCTGCGAACACGAAATTTAAGGCAAAAATGAAATCTGACCGAGGCGAAATTTACAGTGATTTTGATATGGACATCGAAAAAACTGCCGTAAAAGCGGATAAAAGCAACGGTTCAAACTTCAAAGTTAGTTTGGATAATTGGGTAGTGGGTAAGGTGAATGGCGGCACTACTGAATTTTTGTTCAAAAACATGAACGGAGATATTTTGCTA
This sequence comes from Cytophagales bacterium, assembly GCA_013297565.1. Taxonomy (GTDB): domain Bacteria; phylum Bacteroidota; class Bacteroidia; order Cytophagales; family Thermoflexibacteraceae; genus JAAFHK01. The sequence continues at coordinate 6,713 of JAAFHK010000046.1, read as the reverse complement.
AGGAAAGGAAAGTAGAATTAGGGAAATAAAACGCATGAACCCGCAAAATTTTAAAATTTTGCGGGTTCATGCGTTTTATAAATGCTGATTTTTTTTGCGTTTTCTATCGATTGCTCTTTTAATCACTGCAAACAAGATCAAACCAAGTCCGCCCCAGAAAGTAATGAATGCTATAGTGCCTGTAATTGCCAGCCATACAGCATTGGATGACCAATATCCTCCACCTGTGCCCTTTGTCGCAATTGTATGAATTATTATTTCCAAAAAAACCACCACTGATAGAAAAGCACTTATAATGATAAAAGGAATACTTGTGATCATTAACCACTTGCCTATCTTTATCAACTTTTTATAATCTATTTCTTTTTTTCGGATTGCCTTCTTTTTGACAGGTTTGGGCATTTGTATAGTAGGCATAGTCAAATTCGTCCGTGAAGTAACAGAAATAAGGGTAGGTTGAGCTTGATTGGCACAAGCCGCCCCAAGTGAAAAGCTCTGCAAACAGCAAAAAATAAATACGAATAGGTTTTTCATAAGAAAACGTTTAAAAATTTCGTTGTTTTTTTCCTCAAGATTATTTTTTTGTAAATACCGTTGCAAGAGTTATGAAATTTTCCTCAAAACAATAACCTTACTCATGACGAGTAAGGCTTAAAATGTAGATTATTTCCTTTCAGTCAATAATTTCGTATGTATTTTGACAATGGAGCATACACCATTGTCTTAAAATCGTAGTTTTTGGGCAAATTTTTATGGACGATTTTATGAACCGAAAGGGAATAAGGAGATTCGTATGATAAAGGTTTTGAGCATAAAATTTTCTTTTTGCCCAATTTTGAGAAAAATATTTCGAATATTCAGCAACGTTCGAACCTAAAACGTAGTCTTTGCTGTAAGAAGTTTTTATTTTTTTCTAACACAAAATCATTATGAGAGCAAGAATTTTTTTGATTGGGAGTATAGCCTTGCTATTTAGCTCCTTCCTCCAAGCCCAAAATTTGCCTCAAATTCCTGCTACCAAAGCAAGTTGGGAATTTAGTGCCAATTATGGTGGCGGTATGCGTTCTTTTCAAGCAGTTCAGGGTGCGGCGGCTACAGAAAAGCTTCCAAGCGGTTTGGGATTGGGCATGATTTCGTATCAGGTTGTTTTTGCCAATAAATGGCTCATTGCGGCTGAAGCGGGTTTTGCGGGTGATCATCACAAGAAATCGCACAGACGTAACAACTATTACCAAAACCCAACTCAAAATGTCAGCCTTTCGCAAGGAAGTTTGATAGGAGGTTATAATTTCCTAAAAGGCGAAAAATTTCGTTTATTTGGTGTAGCAGGCATTGGAGGCGGTTCAGTTGCCTTGAATCCTGATATTTATGGAGCAAGTAATAACCTAAACCGCACTTCTTATAGTTCTTTTCAGGTTGGACTCATGGGACAATATGTAGTCAAATTGGGCAAATTACGCGCTTATAACACCTACGGCAGACGCAACTGCTGTTGCTGTGCCTGTAACCAGCCAGCTACCGAACCTAAAGCGGAAGAAACTGCCCCAAAACGTTATATTCAGTGGGTTATGCCGATCAGTTTTTCTCTTACTTTCCATAAAGCCCGTTCGAATGACCAAGATAACAACCCTAATAATCTTGTAACTGCCGCACCTCAAACTTTTGAGGAAATAAATCCAGCTTTGACCCAAACAAGCCTTAGCACCGACAGTTATTACAAAAATTTTTCAGGTGTTTCATTTTCCGTATTTGTAGGATTTGGAGCGCAGCGCCGCAATACGATTGTTGATTAAAACCTAAAAAGACCTTTTCAGTCAGACTGAAAAGGTCTTTTTTTTAGTTTTTCTTTAATTTATCTTTAAAAACTTTTCGTACTTTATCCAATTTGGGTTTGGCAACATACACACAATAAGGCTGTTCCGAGTTTTCATTGTAATAATTTTGATGATAATTCTCCGCCTTAAAAAAATTCGTCAAAGGACTAATTTCAGTTACTACAGGTTTCCCAAAAGCATTCGCATCATTCAAAGCCTGTTTCATTTTTTCCGCCGCCGCTTTTTGACTTTCGTCATGATAAAAAACCACAGAACGGTATTGTGTTCCTGCATCATTTCCCTGCCGATTCAGCGTGGTTGGGTCATGAGCCGTCCAAAAAACTTCCAGAATTTCCTCAAAACTTATTACTTTGGGATCAAATGTAACTTGACAAACTTCGGCGTGTCCCGTAAGTCCCGTACAAATATCTTTGTAAGTTGGTTTGTCGGTTTTTCCGCCACTATAGCCCGAAACAACCATTTTTACTCCCTCGATCTGCTGGAAGCAAACTTCTACACACCAAAAGCAACCCGCCCCAAAAGTAGCGGTTTTTGTTTGACCTTGATTTTCCATATTTGCCAAATTGGGATTATTTTGCGGATTCGAACTCGAAGGGCTTACACAAGCCACAAGGCAAAAAGCCATAATCGAGATAAAAATACGTTTTTTAAGCATATTGTTTAAATATTTTTTTGTAATACTTACGTTGTTGTTTATCTTTAAGCTAATTATTGTTTTTTAGCACTAAATCAACTCATTGTATTGGCAAAAGTTTTTATTTTTTCAAAAACTAAAACACTATTTTCCTATGTCCCTTGTTCGTTATGAAGTCCAAAATAGGATAGCCCGAATTACGCTAAATCGCCCTGAAAAACGCAATGCGTTTAGTTTCGAATTGGTCAAAGCCCTGCGTGAAAATTTCAAAAAAGCGGCTGAAGATTCACACGTAAAAGTCATTATTTTGCGTTCTGAAGGGAGTATTTTTAGTGCGGGAGCCGACTTGGACTATTTGCAATCTCTCCAAACGCTTTCTTACGAAGAAAATTTGGCGGATTCGAGTTATTTGAAAGATTTATACGCCGAAATTTATACGCACCCAAAAGTTGTGATCGCCGCTGTACAGGGACACGCCATTGCGGGTGGTTGTGGTTTGGTTACGGTTAGTGATTTTGTGTTTAGTGTTCCCAAAGCCCAGTTTGGTTATACCGAAGTCAAAATTGGCTTTGTGCCAGCTATAGTCATGACTTTTTTGTTGCGAAAAGTAGGCGAAGCCCGCGCCAAAGAACTTTTACTTTCAGGTGATTTGGTAAGTGCCGATTTGATGAAAGAATATGGGATTGTAAATAAAATAGTAGAGCCTGAAAATCTTGAATTCGAAGTTGAAAAGTTTGCTTTGCACCTTTGCGACACATGTTCCGCCCAAGCCTTGACCGCCACCAAACGCTTAATTGCTCATATTCAGGAATTTACATTACCAGAAGCCTTACAACGTGGTGCGGAAATGAATGCCAAAGCAAGAGGTTTTGAAGATTGTAAAAAAGGGATTTCGGCATTTTTGAACAAAGAAAAAATAGTTTGGTAACCAATCGTAAAAAAATATTTAAATTTTTTAGCAAAAGTTTTGGTAAGATAGAAAAAAGCCGTAGCTTTGCACTCGATTTAGGAGAGATTCCAGAGCGGCCAAATGGGACGGACTGTAAATCCGTTGTCTTACGACTTCGAAGGTTCGAATCCTTCTCTCTCCACTCTTTTAAAAACCAATATAACAGCAAGCAGTTTTGTATTTTTATCAAAACTGTTTTGTTATACTCAATCAAATGTGGTTCTGTAGTGGCGAACATTCTTGTTCGCCACAAAAACGAACAAGAATGTTCGTTTTACGACCAAAACCAATTTAGTTTCAGTATATACAAGCGGGAGTAGCTCAGTTGGTAGAGCGATAGCCTTCCAAGCTATAGGTCGCGAGTTCGAGACTCGTCTCCCGCTCTTTTTTCTCTTTAGTTACGATTGCGAAGTTCGCAAACGCCGTTGTAGCTCAGTGGTAGAGCACTTCCTTGGTAAGGAAGAGGTCGTAAGTTCAATTCTTATCAACGGCTCTATTTATTCGCAGTTATTTCGGTTTTTTTATTTTTCTTTTTTAAATTTATTTAATTGCAATAATCAAAATTACATTTTAAAATGGCTAAGGAAACATTTGACCGTTCGAAACCACACGTAAATATTGGTACAATTGGTCACGTTGACCACGGTAAAACTACATTAACTGCCGCTATTACAACAGTTTTGGCGGGCAAAGGTTTGGCACAAACTCGTTCGTTTGACTCTATTGATAATGCCCCTGAAGAAAAAGAAAGAGGTATCACTATCAATACAGCCCACGTGGAGTACATGACCGAAAAAAGACACTATGCTCACGTAGATTGTCCAGGTCACGCTGACTACGTTAAAAACATGGTAACAGGTGCGGCTCAGATGGACGGTGCTATTTTGGTAGTTGCCGCTACTGACGGTCCTATGCCTCAAACTCGTGAACACATCTTGTTGGCACGCCAAGTGGGTGTACCTGCTCTTGTAGTGTTCATGAACAAAGTCGACATGGTTGATGATCCCGAATTGTTGGAGTTGGTAGAAATGGAAATTCGTGATCTTTTGACTTTCTATGGTTTCCCTGGTGATACTATTCCTGTTATCAAAGGCTCTGCTTTGGGTGGCTTGAATGGTGATGCTCAATGGGTTAAAACTATCGAAGAATTAATGAACAATGTTGATGAGTTCATTCCAATTCCTCCACGTATTACTGACAAACCTTTCTTGATGCCTGTTGAGGACGTATTTTCGATCACTGGTCGTGGTACTGTAGCTACTGGTCGTATCGAAAGAGGTATTGTGAATAGTGGTGAACAAGTAGAAATTTTGGGTATGAATGCTAAAATTACTTCTACTGTTACAGGTGTTGAAATGTTCCGTAAAATTTTGGATCGTGGTGAAGCAGGTGATAACGTAGGTTTATTGTTGCGTGGTGTTGATAAAGAAGCTATTCGCCGTGGTATGGTTATTTGCAAACCAGGTTCTGTAAAACCTCACTTGAAATTCAAAGCGGAGATTTACGTTTTGAAAAAAGAAGAAGGCGGTCGTCATACTCCTTTCTTCAAAGGCTACAATCCTCAATTCTATTTCCGTACAACGGACGTTACAGGAACAGTTGAATTGCCTGCTGGTGTTGAGATGGTTATGCCTGGTGATAACATCACAATTACCGTTGATTTGCAAAAAGAAATTGCTATGGAAGTAGGTTTGCGTTTCGCTATTCGCGAAGGCGGTCGTACTATCGGGGCAGGTCAGGTAACTGAAATTCTTGATAAGTAGTCAATTTTGTAAATATTACAAAAAAAGCCGTTTCCAAAAAGAACGGCTTTTTTTGTTCGATAAAAAAAATAGCTTTTTCCAAATTGTATTTTTATATTCGCACTTGTAATTCTTATACTCACAAACATCACCTAATAACTTGTTAGCCTCTATCCGAAATATCACCATTTGGCAACTTGTCAAACGTTTCATTTGGGCAAGCCTTTTTGCAGTTGTCTTCTGGTTGGTCAATACAATTTGGTACAAACCCTTCAATATCAACCATTTCTATGACCGCTTGATTCTTCAAACTGCCTTGCAAGACCCTGAATCACTCACCAAGTTAGGTATTTTGGAACGCTACGGAATTAAGTTTTACAATGATAGGCTTAGCTTTTTGCCTACTAAAGAAACCCAAGCACAAGAAATTAGCAAGGCTTTGGAAATGCTAAATTCGTATAAAAAATCAAACCAAAATACAGAACAAAGGCTTTCAACGGCTATTTTGAGCCGATATTTGGAAGATTTACTTCTTGAAACATCATTTGCTGATCATCACTATTATTTGAGTTCTTTCGAGGGAATCCATTTGGATTTTCCCAATTTCATGGTGAGTTATCATCATATCCATACGGTCAAAGATGCAGAGGATTATCTGATCCGCTTGAGTCAATTTGATAAAAAAATGGATAGGTGTTTGGAAGTTTTACAAGGTCAAAAGGCAAGTGGGGCTTTGCCACCACGTTTTATGATCGAAAATATCTTGGTACAGATCGATACTTTTTTGGTAAGCGAAACAAAAGAAAATCTATTATTTCGAGATTTTAGTGTCAAAATTGGGGCTGTTGAGGTCATGTCCGAACCTGTCCGAAGAGAGATGAGTTTTCAGGCAAATACCTTATTGCAAGATGTAGTTTATCCTTCTTATGCGAAATTAGCCAGTTTTTTGACTCATCATCTTGATTCTTTGAAGGAGGGAGATGGGGTGTGGCGCACGAATAGCGGTGAAGAGTATTATTTGGCATTGTTGCGGAAATATGGTTCGACAGATGAACTCATTGGGGAGGAACTTTACCAGAAAGCGCTACATGAGGCGGATACTGCTCGCCAAAAACTACAAAAACATTTAGATTCTATGAATATAGGCACGAAAACAGCCTATACTTTTAGAAATTTTTATTCTGATCCGAAATATAAGTTCAAAGATGATAGTACAAGTAGGGCTGAATGTTTGGCAATGGTTGATAGTTTGGTAAGAGTCAATAAATCTATTTTTGATAAAATTATTTGGAAAGGTAGCGTTACAAACGTTCAAATGTGGGCTTTTAGTAATTTTCAGGCAGTTGATTTGGAAGCTATTGAGTACAGGGAAGCGACACTCCATTCCAAAATTGTCCCAATTTGGAAACTTAATTTTGTGCAAATGAACAAATGGCATAAAGCCATCATACCAACTATGGTAGCAGGTGAGTTGGCTCGACATTATCAACGCACAATCCAGAAAAACAAAGCTAATATCCCTGTTTTTCGGCAAATAATAGATTTTGCGGCTT
>JAAFHK010000459.1 GCA_013297565.1 Cytophagales bacterium | reverse complement strand
GTGGCTGATATTTTCCCAAAATACTACATTTTGAACGTCAATAATTTTAATGATATAGCCCAAGATACGCTTGATGAATGGATTTATTTCCTGAAAAATAGCGAAATTCCGAAAGATTGCAAGGCAAAGGGCTTGAAATCGGCATCTGAAAAATTGCGGATCGATCAATTACCCGAAGCTGAACGCAAAGCATATCAAAGAGAAAGGGAATATAAATGGTGGGAAAGGGATATTTTGGAAACGGCACAGCGTAAGGCTGTGGTGAAGGCTCAAGCGGACACAGCAAGGATTTTGATCGGTTTAGGGCATGATGATCAATTAATTCAAACTGCTACCAAACTCTCTTTGGAACAAATAGAAGCCCTGCGCGCAGGCGAACTCTTGGACGAAGAAAAAACAAAAGATTAAAAATTAGAAACAAACAATGCTCGATATTTCAGTAGTTATTCCGCTTTATAACGAGGAAGAATCCTTGCCTGAACTCTGTGCTTGGATCGGCAAAGTGATGAAAGCCAACAATTTTTCTTACGAAATTTTATTGGTCAATGACGGTAGCAAAGACAATTCTTGGGAGGTTATTCGCACCCTTTCGGAGGCAAATGCGGCAGTCAAAGGGATCAAGTTTAACCGAAATTACGGCAAATCTGCCGCTTTACATATTGGTTTTCAGCACGTTCAGGGCGAAGTCGTGATCACTATGGACGCTGACCTTCAGGATAGCCCTGACGAAATTCCTGACCTGTACCGCCTGATCAAACACGAAAAATACGAACTCATTTCGGGTTGGAAAAAGAAACGCTACGATCCGATTTCGAAAACCATACCGACCAAACTTTTCAATGCCGCAACTCGCTGGTTTTCAGGCATTAATCTGCACGATTTTAACTGCGGCTTAAAAGCCTACAGCCACCAAGTAACACAAAATATTGAGGTTTATGGCGAAATGCACCGCTATATCCCCGTAATTGCGAAGTGGAACGGTTTTACCAAAATTGGCGAAAAAGTAGTAGAGCATCGCGCCCGACAGTATGGCGTAACCAAATTTGGTCTGGAACGCTTCCTAAACGGTTTTTTGGATTTGCTCTCGATCACGTTCGTTTTGCGCTTTCGCAAGAAACCCATGCATTTTTTTGGGGCTTTGGGCAGTTTGTCTTTTTTGTTCGGTTTTTTATCTACCTTTTACCTTTGGATCGAGAAGGAATACAAGATTTATAAACATTTGGATTACAGGCAGATAGTTGATCAACCCTTGTTTTATTTATCTTTGGTAGCGGCGGTGGTCGGGGTGCAGTTGTTTTTAGCGGGTTTTTTGGCGGAACTTATCTCGCTTAATTCACCTCGCCGAAACGATTATTTGATTGCGGAAAAAATTGGTTGTTAGTAGGTACAAAATTGCTTTTTGGGAAAAAAGGCTGTTTTTATGAAAAATTGTAGCACGGATCGAATCTGTGCTACAGTTCGTTTGACCCTTATCCAAACATTTTTTCTAAACTATCGAAGTCTAAAAGTAGGAAGGTTTTTTTACCATCGGGAGTGTAATTTGGGTTTTGGCAAGCAAAAAGTTGCTCAATCAGCGCTTTCATTTCGAGCAGATCGAGGGCAGTATTTTTTCGCATGACCGTATAACGCAACATCAATTTTGCCATATATTCTTTCTGTTGAAAATTTCGAGTCGCTTTTTGGGTTTTGTACTGCTCGATAAGGCTTTCGACCAATTCTTGTACTTTTTCACTTTGATTTATCATTTCGGGTGGAACACCCTTGATCGTAATGGTATTTTTACTACTTAGTTCATAACTAAAACCCAGTGCTTTCATTTCGCTTTCAATATCGGAAAGCAAGGTAAAATCGGTTGTACTCAAAAACAGGGTTTGTGGAAAAAGCAGTTGTTGTGAGTTTCCATTTTGACGATTCAGCGAGGTTAAAAATTTTTCATACAAAATGCGTTCATGGGCGGCTTGCTGGTCAATGAGCATCATGCCTGACTTGACTTGGCTCACAAGATAGCGGCGATGAAGCTGAAAGGTAAGTCCTTGATTTTCAATATTTTCCCCTTTTCCAAATGGCTTTTCAAAGATAGGTTTTTCGTTTGCGCCACTCGAAAGCGTAAGCGTTTTGGGTGAAGGAATATCCGAATCCACATCTTCGTCTATGAAACCCGCCCCAAAAGGCAAATCCTCGCCTCCATATAACTTTTCCCAATTCCGCAAATTGGATTTGTCTTTTTTGGCAAAAATTTCATCATCAGGATTATAGGTTAGCGGCGTTCGACCTGTAATAAAATTGACATCATAGCCAAAATCGATAGCGGGCGTTACGTGGTGCGTTCCCAAAGCCTGCCGAACGGCGGCTTGCGTAATGGCATAAACTACCCTTTCGTCCTCGAATTTGACTTCGGTTTTGGTAGGGTGAACATTTACATCTATTTTTTGCGGGTCAATGTCCAAGAACAGCACATAAAGCGGAAAAGAATCAGCAGGAAGCAAATTTTCATAAGCCGTCATGACGGCGTTGTGCAGATAAGGGTGTTTGATAAAACGGTTATTGGCAAAGAAAAACTGCTCTCCACGCGTCTTTTTGGCGTATTCTGGTCTGCCAATAAATCCATGCAAACGCACCAAAGTGGTTTCCTCGCCACAAGTTACCAGACGTTCCTGATATACTTTTCCCAAAATTCCTGTAATTCGGCTCGCCAAATTACCTTTTTTCAAATTATACAGTTCAGAATCGTTGTGATAAAAAGAAAAACCAATGTGCGGATTTGCTAAGGCAACTCTTTGAAATTCGTCTGTGATGTGCTTGAGTTCGACCGAAACGGATTTGAGGAAGTTGCGGCGTGCAGGAACGTTGTAAAATAGGTTTTTTACCAAAAAATTAGCCCCTTTTGCTGTAGAACTTGCCTCTTGACGGACAATTTGCGAACCTTCGATGATCAGCAAAGTACCCAATTCGTCATGGGCGGTTCGGGTGCGAAGTTCGACATGGGCAACGGCGGCAATTGAAGCCAAAGCCTCGCCCCTGAAGCCCATAGTACGGAGTTGGAAAAGGTCATCAACGTGCGAAATTTTGGAAGTGGCGTGCCTTTCGAAACTCAAACGGGCATCTGTTTCGGACATACCCGTTCCGTCATCGATCACCTGAATCAGCGTTCGACCGCCATCTTTTACTATCAACTGCACCTGTTGGCTACCCGCATCTACAGCATTTTCCAAAAGTTCTTTGACCACCGAAGCAGGTCTTTGCACCACCTCGCCCGCCGCTATTTGGTTTGCCAAAGAATCGGGCAAAAGGCGAATAATATTACGCATAATTTTTGTTTTTTACCCACAAATCCGCCACAACAAAAATGCAAAAAATAACTGTAAAAAAAAATCTTGTATAATTTATATTTTACAAGAAAAATAT